>JANYEB010000187.1 GCA_025363355.1 Chitinophagaceae bacterium
TCTTGGTGCAGCAGCATCATCACCTGTTCTTATATCGCCCCAGTTTCCTTGTGTTTCTATCAACAAATCTTTTTGCCCCATATTCACCAAAGCATCGCCAATACTGGCATCTCCATGAGGATGGTATTGCATTGCCTGACCAATAATGTTTGCAACTTTATTGAAACGTCCATCGTCCATTTCTTTCATTGCGTGCAAAATTCTGCGTTGCACAGGCTTTAAACCATCTTCAATGGCAGGCACAGCACGTTCTAGAATTACATAAGATGCATATTCTAAAAACCAATTTTTATATTGGTCTTTAACGCCAAGCTGGCTGGTATTTTCTTCTAAATTGTTTTCTAAATTTTCTTCCATTTTATTTTTATTTCTCGCAAAGGGACAAAGGAACTAAGAACGCAAAGTAATTTATGTAATCATTGCTAAAAACGATGTGTTAAATTCTTTGAAGAAGTTGCAGTTATTGACAATGTTTTCATAAGCATACAACTTAAACAACTCTTGATTTAATCCTGTTGAATAATCAGGTATTTGTCTTTTAATTTCCTCTTTAGGGTTAAGTATCTCTTCACAATTATATACAGGTTCTAATGTAGTATCAAAGTATTTATTTAAAACAGCAACATCGCTCAATAAAATTGCTTCTAGTTCTTGAATATTTAAAAGCATCACACCTTTTTTATCCACTACAGAATTGAAGTTGGTAAAATATTCTTTCCGTTTTTGAAGTTGAATTGTATCAGTTCTTGGAGCATCTAAATCTCTAACAAAAATTACAATATTGGGCTTTTGATACTCATATTCTTTACGTAATAAATGCTCTACTTTTTGATGCTCTAAATAACTTCCATTGATATTTTGTAGCAATGGAAAAAATACAAATCCATTAGTAAATTTTTGTGCAAGTAGTTCGTATATGCAAGTAATATCAGTAGGATTTTCTCCAATAATTCCAACCTTGACCATATTAAAAAGTTAAAGGTTTTTGTAAATCGGCATATTGCCAATAATCACTTAAAAAACCAGTATCTCTAATATAATCTTTGGCTTTTGCAATTTCTTGCTCATTCAATTTTCTAAACTTTGTTCCTTCTTTTGGTTGTATTTCTGCAATGGTTATTCTGTTTAAATCATCTTCTCCTAAAATATCTAAAACCTGTGGCGAATGGGTAGAAATAAATATTTGCTGCACTTCGCTTCTCTCTTTTAAAAATTGCATTAACAAGTGAAGTTGATTGGGATGAATGCCAATTTCGGGTTCTTCAAAAAGAATGATGTCAACTAAAGATTTTCTATTATTACCGCCATTGGTTACCTCAAATCCACAAGTGATAAAAATTGTATAAATTATTCTTTTAGTACCATCTGACAAACTTGACCAAGAATACCATTCGTCGTTAATAAAATATTCTAAAACGATATTTCTTATTTCAATTGTTTCAGTATCGATTGAAGCTACGCTAAGTGATTTATTTAATCGAACTTCTTTCACAGGAGAATAAAGAGGAATATTCTCTAAAAACGATTTATAACATTTATTTAAAAAAAAAGTAAAATCATCATAAACACTTTGGTCTGTGATATTATCATTTCCTTTTAGATATTCATTAGTAAACATCGTTCCAATAGCAAATGCCAGAAAACGAGAAGACTTTTTGGTATCAATATTTATCTTTGATGAACTATTATCTTTCTTGTGAGTTAGAATAATATCATCCCCCAATAAGTAAGATTTTTCTGGCACCGCATATTCGATAAACTGAAGATTGTTTGGAACTATTTCGGGTCCATTAACTCTATCTAGATTAGGATTGTGTAATAGAGGATCCATTTCGATTGGCTTTGTTTTCCAGACTAAATCACCTGTTGTTCCATTTCCAAAATACTTTATGGATGCATCAAATTCATCAAAAAAATCAAAGTTTTTGTTAAAACATTTATCAATAAACTTAAAAAAATTACTCTTACCACTTCCATTATCACCAATAATAATATTGAGTCCAGGCAAAAAATCGGCTTCTAAGTTTTTGATGCTTTTATAGCCTTTAAGCTGCACGTGTTTTATGTAAGATTGATTTGCCATTTAATTTTCAGTTTTGTATTTACCTTCTCGCCACTATCTCCTTATAAATTGCCAATTCTTTTTCAAGGTCGGCAATTCGTTGTTGCAATAATAATTCATTATTGGTTGATACTGCAATTGGATGTGCTTTTGCAAGGGTATCAAACATATTTACACCAAGCACCTTACCTACTTTCCACACAATGCCAGTTTGTAAACTATGTTGTTCAATGTATCGGTTAATGCTTATTGGGCTAATGTGTAATCCATTGGCTACATTGCTTTTGGTAAAGCGTTTTTCCAGCATTATTTGCTCTATCAATTTGCCACAATGTGGCATATCAGATATATTTTGTTGAATGGTATTTGCCATAAAAGATATTTATTCTACAAAAATATATATTTTATCTAAATTAAAACAAATAGAGCCTAAAATAAAATATATAGATTCTAATAAAAAATATATAGCCTCGGATAAAATATATTAAAGTTATAAATTAAAAGATATAGACTCTAACAGAAAAGATATAGCCTCGAAACTAATAGATTTAATATATATAATTAATGAAATAAAACAACATTTTTGCAAAATAAAAATAGGAACTTATCATTTTGTCGTTGCTATTCAACTTAAAAACAAAATTCTTTCCATTGAGTATTTAGAATTGAACATTCTTTATTGAATATTTCCTATTAATTACTCACCATTAACTATTATTCTCACCTCCACTTCCTTCCATCCTCTCTCCCAATCTCCTTGCATTTCAAGTGTTGCATTTGCAATCAATTCTTTTATTCTTCCTACTAAAAAAACATCGCCAGTTTGAATTTTCATTTTGCCTAAACTATTGT
>JANYEB010000258.1 GCA_025363355.1 Chitinophagaceae bacterium
TGTTGTTTTGTTGTGGTGCAGTATGTGTATTGTCGTCAAACCCTCGTTTGGTGGGCGTTTCAAAGGATTGCAGTTTTACACTCTCAAAGCACAAAAAGTAAATAAAAATTACAATGGCTGATAAATTCAAAAAGATAAATAAGGAATTTAAGTTAAGCGATAGTAGCGTTAATAGCTATGGGTTTCGTTTGCTTACTGCTGGTTATTTATTGGCTGAATTTCAAAAGAACCCTATCGGTTACTATATGCACCAAAGAGATAATGGTGTATTGGTAAAATGGGATAATTTAAGAGTGCAAGATGATTGTGTTTATGGCACGCCTTGTATTAATATGAGCCACCCACGTGGGCAACAAACTGCTGACGAAATTGAGAATGGTTTTTTGAATGCTGCAAGTTTTGGACACTTTGTAGTGCTTGAAACAAGTGATGATAATAAACTGCCAAATCAAACAGGTACAACTGTTACTAAGTGGTTTAATCGTGAATGTAGTTTGGTTGATATACCAGGGAATTTTAATAGTCTCACAAAACTTTACGACAAGGACAATAACGAGATAAGCCTTGCAGATTTTACTAACAACAATTTACAAAATATGAAACAAGTTATTTTAAGTGCAACCCAATTAGGGTTATTGAATTTAAAGGCTGATGCAGATTCTGCTGCTGTTGATATTGCTCTTGAAGCTTTGATTGCTAAGGCAAATAAAGTTGAAGGTTTAACAAGTGATTTGGCTGCTGCCAACACAGCCAAAACCAATGCAGAAAAAAAGCTAAAAGATGTAGAGGAAAAAGCCCAAACTGAAACTATCAACAACCTTGTAGCAAAAGGTATTGATGATAAAAAATTGACTGCACAACTTGGTGAGCAGCTGAAAAAAGATTACGCCTCCAATGCTGATGGTTTAAAAAGCTTGATTGCTGGAATGCCAGTATATGCAAGCATTACAAGCAGCCTTAATGCAGGCAATCTTGCAAAAGAACTTGCTGATAAAAGCTGGGATGAACTTGACCAAAGTGGAGAGCTTGAAAACTTAAAGGCTGCTGACCTTGGTGTATTCAAAGCTAAATACAAGGAAAAGTTTAAAACTGATTACACTGGCTCATAGCCTTTGTAGTTGCAGGCTGGATTTGTAATTATTCAATCAAATAATCATTAAAATAAAGAAAGATGAAACCCATTAAGTTTTTAATCGCACTAATGTTCACCATTATGAGTGCCTTGTTCGTAAGTACTGTTTATACCTTGCCATTTGCACCCACATTGTTTGTGTTGGTTATTGCTGGCTTGTTAATTCCCAAAAATGCTGGCTATAGCTTTATGGCTTTGCAAAAAGAGATTTGGAGAAACGACATTATTGGTAACCTATATAAGGATAACCAGTTTGCCCAACGCTGTGTAAATGCAGACTCATTTGTACTAGCTGGCAAGGTGGTGCACATACCAGTCGCAGGAGCTGCATCACAAACTAAAAAGAATTTAACCAGCTTTCCACAAACAGCAGTAAACAGAACTGATACGGAGTTAACCTATGCTCTTGACACAGTTTACAGTTTGCCACGTCAAATTCAGGATATTGAAAAGTATGAGTTGAGCTATGACAAAAGGCAAAGTGTAGCTGGCGAAGACCAAAAGAAATTGATACAAGATTGTATGAATAGCCTTTTGTATCGCTGGGCACCAAGTGCAGCAACTGTTATTGAAACAACTGGTGACCCAAGTGCAGATGACTTGATTGATAGCACTGCAACAGGAACGAGGAGAATGTTTACCAAGGTTGAGTTCAAAAACATCGTTAAAAAACTTCGCCAAGCTGATATGTCAGGCAAGGTTACAGCCTTACTTACTGTAAGTCATTACCACCAATTTATTGAGAGTTTGAGCGAGGGTGAAAAAACTGGTTTTATGGCATTTGCCAACCTTAAAGAAGGTACTGTTGGACGCTACTACAATTGTGATGTAATATTCAGAAGCAGTGTATTGAGATATAGAAAAGTTGCTGGTGTTTACACAGTAATTGACGAGCAGGCAGATGACTTTATAGCAACTACAGATGACAGTGCAGCAAGTTTGTTCTACAGTGACCAAGCTGTTGAAAGAGCTGTGGGTGATGTGGTTGTTTTTGATGACAGTGCAAACCCATTATACTATGGTGATGTATTCTCTCAAATGATGAGAATTGGTGGCAGAATACGCAGAACAAATGGGGTTTATGCTGTAGTCGATGCTATTCCTTCAGTATAGTTAAACACCCTTTAAAACCTAATTAAAAGCCTGTGTCCATCAAGTGCAGGCTTATTACCAAATCATAAAAATTTAGAACGTGAAAAAAGTAATCTTAATTCTTATCGCTGCCTTTGGTTTAACAACCATAAAGGCACAGGTTAGATACACCAGCAGCCCTGATACCAACACCAATGCAACCACAAGTTATGTAACGTTTGCAAGTATTAATAGCAAGGTTAAAGGCATTCAGGCAAGTGTAACCAAAGTAAGTGGCACTGTGGGTGGCACTGTTATTTTACAAGGCACAATTGATGGCACACTATGGGTAACTGTAAGTGATACATTAACCTTAACAAATACAGCAACACAAAGTAAAGTGTGGGTTTTATCTGCAACCAGCTACAATAGTTATCGTGCAGCTTTCACTACAACTGGCACTCAAGTGAGTTTCTTAAAATTAAGTTACCTGCGTAGGCAGGATGAATAAACAGGCTGTTGCTAATGTGGTTATAAATATAACTGCCTGCTTAGGTAGGCAGTTTATTGCAAGATTTTTAAGATTCAAAAGATGCACAAACAAGATACTTGGATTGGATTAATAGCAGGCAGTTTGGGAGGAGCTACGAAGTTCTTTTTAAACATACAAGAGCATTTTAGTGTAAGGTTTATGGAGGCTGGTGTTACTGCTCTGTTTTGTGGATTGATGGGCGTTGCTGGTAAAGAGCTTTGGTATTATTTGAAAAGAAAAGCAAACAAAAAGTAATGAAATTCATAGAAACACTATTTACAAGATTGAAAGCTGAAACGCCTATTTGGTTTAAAGGCATCATCAATCTAAGCATTACACTGGCTGTTGCTGGTGGTGCATTACTTACTGCTCCTAGTGTGGTAAATGGTTTTGTGTTACCACATAAACTGGAGTTATTATCTCAATGGCTAGTGGTTGCAGGTGTTGTGGCTACAGCTGTTGCAAAAACGGCAAAAACAAACTAGAATGAAGTTTTTATATACCATATTATTATCTGTTTTGCTGCTGTCTGCTGTGGGTTGTTCACGTAAAGTCGTAACACAACAATCGCATACGTCCTTGCACCAGGATAGCAGCAACACAGCTATTGATACTTCTCATTCAAGCTTCACAGAAACTACTACTGAGACTGTTGATTATGGCGATATTTTAAATGGTAGTATCTATTTGCCTTATGGAGATAGTTCTTGGCTTAGAATTATAAACAGTGGCATTATTCATTCTGATAGCATTGAAAGCAATGGTATTAAAGTAAAGGTGAATTTAACACCAGTTAAAGGAGGTTTTAAAGCCAATATAAATGCAGTTGCAAAGCCTAAAAGTGTAACCAACACAACTACCAAAACAGGCACTGAAGACAAAGGCATTGCCACAACCAACAGCAATAAAAAAGATTTAGATCAGGATTCAAAAAACAAAGCTTCAGATAAAGAGGATGAGCTAATGAAATGGGTTGGTTTAATGTTCTTATTCCTTGCCATTCTAATACTAGCAGGATTGTTTATTTATCTATACTTCAAAAACAAGCAAAATGGAAACATCTAAGACACTTGCACAAAGAGCTTTGGAGATTGCCATTACTCAAAATGGTGTTGAAGAAGTGCCAAGAGGCAGCAATGGAGGCAAAGATGTTTGTGTGTATTTACGCAGCGTTGGGCTTGGTGCTGGTTATGCTTGGTGTATGGCTTTTGTTTACTGGTGTACCAATAAAGCAGCAATGGAAATGGGCAAAACAAATCCACTTGTAAAAACTGCTGGAGTGATGCTACAATGGAACGCAACCAAGTTGCCAAAGATTCCCAAAACAAGCAAAGCCATTAAAGCTGGAGACATTTTTATAATGGAGTTTGGTGGTGGCACAGGACACACAGGATTTGTAGAGAAAGTAGAAGGTTCAATAGTGTACACAATCGAGGGCAACACTAATGAAGATGGCAGCCGTGAAGGTTATGAGGTTGCACGAAGACAACGCCCTATTTCATCATTTAAAGGATTTATTCAACTATCATAATTTTTATGGAAAAGAAAACCGCAATTGAATTAGCACAAAAAGCAGCTGAGTTTATACCAGCAGAAAAATACTTTGTAACAGATGATGAAAAAGTATTTACTGAAGCTGAAAAAGCAGTTAGCCACGCAATGGGCATTAGTGCTGGCAACCCACAAGTAACAGAGGTTTTGGCAAGTGAGTTTGTGAAAGTTAAAGCTCCAGCTGTGGAATTAACCAAAGCACAAAAGGTTGAAGCTGCAAAAGCAAAAGTGGTGAAATTGGAAGGTGTTATTGCTGAAAAAACAACAGCCCTTGAAACTGTAGATTCTAAGAAAAAAGGAGCTGCAACAGTTGCTTTGAATAAAGTAAAAGAAGCTTTAGAAACTGCACAAAAACAGTTAGCTGATGCAGAGGCATTAACTGAAGAATAATTATAAATCGCAAGTTAGAGCAGTTGGTAGCTCGGTTGGCTCATAACCAACAGGTCACAGGTTCGAGTCCTGTACTTGCAACAAAAAGGAAGTTTAAAAATAAAATTTTAAAAAATGGGAAAAAATCCTAAAGTTTCAATTCAGTTTAGTAATGGCAATTTGTTAAAAGATATTGCCAATATTGATGGCGTTGCTGGTTTTATAGGCAATGGAAATTTGAGCAATAATTTAAACAAGGTTTTTATTGTTAATAGTATCACAGATGCAGAACAACAAGGCATTACTGCTATTGATGAACCAATTGTACACAGGCATATACAAGAGTATTATGACGAACTTGGCGGCACTGGAGAAAGTTATTGGTTACTTGTTGCCAACGGCATTAATATGGCACAAATGCTTGACCAAAACGATACAACAAAAGCTGCAAAACTTATTGAAACAGCAGGTAGCAAATTGGGCTATTTGGGGGTATTCAAAAGTATTAATAATTATTATAATGGTGGTACAGATTTTATAGATATTGATGTACAGAATGCCATTGCAGCTAGCAGATTGCTAGCTTTAAAATTAAATAATGTTGGGTTATTTTTTAGAACTGTAATCGAAGGCAGGGTATTACTTGCCAACGAAACGAGTACCAACGTTTTTGAACCAAAAACGATGGGGAATGGTTACTGTGGTACTTTAATAGGAGGTAGTTTGCCCGATGGAAGTGCTAGTGTTGGGGCATTACTTGGTAGAAAAGTAAAGTATGCAGCACATATTAAAGTAGGGAAAGTAGCTAATGGAGCTTTGGCTTTAAACCGTGTATTTATAGGAAGCACTCCATTAACAAATGGAGCATTAAATTTTACTCCAGTAGCCGAAACCCCAGCTAGTTCTACTATTACTGTAACAAATATTGGTACAGATGGTGATGTTGTAAATATTGAAAGTGCCGCAAGTGATGGAAGTAATGTAAATGCTATTGGCTCATATACAAAAGTAAGTGGTGATACAACAACAACTTTAGTTGCAACAGCTGTTGCTGCTGCTATTAACACAGCAACAACTACCAATGGTGGTTATACTGCAAATTCAACTGGTGCAATTGTAACCGTAAATGCACCAGCAGGGCTAGGTGTTACAGGTGATGGAATACAACTTATTGTAAGTAGTAGCAATAGCACCCCAATGACATTTACAGTCGTAAATACAGGATTTATTGGTGGTGTAACAGCTAAAGCTGCTGCTAATGGACAATCAGCAACTTGCTTTCAAGATATTAATTTTGGTAATACTTATAATGGCACAACCCTTGTTGGATTAGCTGTAACTTTGAGTGTATTTATACCAGGTAGTGGAACTTACCTATTAAATGTTCCATCTATCTATACTATTCAAAGTAGCGATACAACCCCAGTCATTTTGGCGACAAATATTGCAAATGCAATGGCTGCAAACAGCACTATCAACAATGCTGTATATATCTCTATCGTAAATGGAATTGGCAGGCTATTGTTTCAAACAAAATACGGTGGAACTACTTACAACAATGCGGCTTTATGTTTAAATGTAAATATTAGTGCTGGGAATTCACTACAATTAAATACCAGTGCTAATGCATTTACTGGGGGTACAAATCCGACTGCTGCAATAAATGCTGTTGGTGCAACAACTACTCTAACTATAATCAATAAAGGTAAGAATGGAGATATTATTACAGTGTTTTACAACCCTGTTGGGGGTGGTTTGCCAGTTGGTTTAGGGGTCTATTTAAAAGTTACAGGCGATAATACTGAAGCAAAAGTTGCAACAGCTGTGGCTGCTGCAATAACCTCTTCAACTAGCACCAATGGCGGTTTTACAGCAAGTGCAACAGGTGCTGTTGTTACTATAACAGCCCCAACTACTATGGGAGCTACTATGAATAATGCAAAACTTGCTCCAACCATTGTAGCTGCTGCTACTATTGCTGCAACAAGTGGCGGTGTATTGACAGGAGGTAAAGATGCTGTGCAAAGTGGCACTAAGCTTACAGATTACATTTATAATAAAGGCTATATTGGTTTTACAACATTATCAGGCAAAGCAGGATACTATTTTGGTGTAGATAATATGTGCAGCAATGATGATTACAAATTGCTTGTTAATGGTGCTGTAGTCGACGCAGTTGCTAAAGTTGTGAATTCAATTTATGTTGATGAGCTTGAAAGTGAAGTTGACACTAACGAGGATGGCACTATATCTGAAGCAGCAGCTGTGTATTTAGAGGAGAAAATAAAACAGCAAGTTGAAGTGACATTAGGTGAAAGAATTAGTGGGTTTGATATCGAAGTGGATAGAAAAGCTAATATCATAAATACCGCCACAACTAACATTAATATTAGTGTGCTGCCAAATGGTTATAATACTTACATAAAAGTTGTAATTGGGTTAACCAGTGGGAACTAGAAACAAAATTTTAAACTAATAAATTTTAAACGATGCGTACAAGTGAATTTGCTTGGTCTCATACAACAGTAAAGGTTTTAGGTGCTACATTAATTGGCATTGATGGTTGGGGCTTTAACAAAAAGTTTGATAAGGAAGCATTATATGGTGCAGGTAATGACCCAATAGATATTCAACCAGGGAATAAAAGCTATGATGGAAACTTAGACTTAAAAAAGTATGAAGTTGACAAATTAAACGATGCAGCTCTTACTGCTGGTTATGATGATATCACTGAAGTGCCTCACGAAGCTATCACTATCACAACATCTTTTAAAAAGACAAAAGCAGACAAAACTAGAACCATTGTTGCTACAGGTGTTGCCTTTAG
>JANYEB010000041.1 GCA_025363355.1 Chitinophagaceae bacterium
TAATTTTTGATACAAGGCTAACTTTAATATCTCCACTTGTTGGATTAGGACTAAAAGACCAAACATCATTTAAGTTTTGGGTTTCTGCTTTTGACTTTTGAGTTAAGATGATGTTGTGCTGATTATAGTCTTTGTCCCAAGCAGCAATTTCAGTTATCGCATCACTAATTTCTAATTCCAAATTCCCAATTCCTTTTTGTATTAACACCAAAACAAACAACTCAGTTCCATCTTCCAAAGTTCTTTCAATGGCATTTTTATCTGTCCATACAAAACTGATATTACCATTATTGTTTGCTTGTTTACTGTTAAAATCAATATCAAGTTTGTTGTTTTCAATGCCTACAAGTTCATACTTACTATTATCAAAGTGCAATGTGTATTGCATTGCAATAAGTTCTTTAAAATTGTTTACAGTAATAGGAATTCTTACAACCGAATTCCCAATTCCCAATTCCTCATTCCTTAAGGTGTAAACAAACTCCACAGCCTTAGTAGCTAAACTCCTTGGCAAAGCAGCATTCCAGCTATCGTTTACATCGCCCAACTTAACACCAATAAATGTTTGATTGATTTTGTTGCTGGTTAAATTAGTGAACGAAATAGAATCTTTAAAAGGGAAAGGATTTGCAGTATCAGGAAAGATGTAAGCACTATCTACAAACTCCCAAAGTCTATCAATTTTGGTTGCACCAGAGCCTTTTGTAAATGTGGTATCTGTACCAAGTATTAAACGTTTAATTCGCAATAAATCTGTTGCATTTATTAGTTTATCTCCATTAACATCTGCAGCAATTATCTTGTAAGCACTATTAAGTTTAGGTGAACCTAATATATGCCTTTGAACAAATAAAACATCTGTAGCGTTTAAACCATTGGCTTTGGTGATGTCGTTGTTTTTAGTGGGGCGGATGGTGTAATTGCCAATTGATAAAGATTTAAAATTATACTCACCATTAGCATCTGGATAAGTATTTAAATTAGCATCACCAGTCAAACTAATTGTCTCTTTTTGTGGTAATTTATTGCTTAGTGTCACAATCCTTCCGAAAATACCTATTGAACTTGTGTCAAAATCTGCAACCCAAATTTGATAATTATCCTTTTTTGTAGAGCCAGTAGCGTAGATGAAACTACCACTTTTATATATACCAAGCCCCGACCCTAAATCCCCTGCAAAATCTGAGATTTTGATTGTTCCAGCATCTGTGCCATCTGTTCTCCAAAGGCTTTGAGTAAAATTTGTTCCATTAAAAAAAGCACCACTATCTGATGCAAAAAAATAAATAAAATTACCAATCCTAGTTAATTTAGTTGGGTTGGAAGATTTACTACCTAGAGCAATATTTTTTAAAAGTGTTGTACCATTATTTGTACCATCAGATTTCCACAATTCTCTTCCATCTGCGACAGTAGTTGCAGTAAAGTAAATAAATCCATTGAGCTTAGTAAAATTGTCTGCAGAACTGGAATTGTTAGAATCAATATTTTTAACAATGACTGTACCATTAGTTGTTCCATCAGTTTTCCAAAACTCAGAATTGAAAGTGCTATCGGTGCCTTGAAAATACATTACATTGCTGTCAATCAAAGGGAAAGTACTGGCATAAAATCCAGTATTTGTTGATTTGTTAATATCCTTTAAAACCTTAGTTCCAGCTGTAGTACCATCGCTAATCCATAATTCTTGCCCAAACGCATCTGTCACATCTCTAGTACCAAAAATTAGTTTACCGTTTAATTCTTTAAATAAAAATGGGCTATATGAATAAGTGTTTTTGATAGTTTGAGTACCACCAATATTTCCATTACTAATAAAAAGCGTAGTAATTGGTAAACCATCGATGCGATAGTCAGATGCGGTAAAATAAATTGAATTTCCAACAACTGCAAGATTGTCAGATATAGAGTAATTATTAGAATAAATAGTGTAAATCTTGCTTGTACCAGTATCCGTACCATCAGTTTTCCATAATATGATATTGTTTATGCTATCATTTGCAAAAAATAATAAATAGTTATTGAATTTAGTTAGGTTTCTAGGCTTAGAACCTTTAAAACCAGAAACAATATCTTTTACTATGCTTGTGCCATTAGTCTTTCCATTTGTTTTCCAAAGTTCATTACCTAAATTATCATTAGCAGTAAAATATAAAGTGGAGTCTATAATTGTGAAATTATTAGGATTTGATGATTTACAATTATCAAAAATATCTTTTACTACTTGAGTTGTGTTAAGAGATCCTTGGGTTTTATAAAGCTCAGCTCCATAGACTTGGCTAACGCCACTAAAATAAAGCTCATTTTTATAATTTATGGGAATTGAACTATTATCAATACCACTTAGATTTTGTTCATTCATTACTTTAATGTCAAGAATCCTTGATGAACTGCCTATTACACTTGTATCCAGTTTCCATAGTTCATTTCCAGAAAAACCATCAGTTCCAGAATATATTATTGATGAACCATTTAAAGTCATTTTTGAAGGATTATTGGAAACACATCCAGCTACAGCATTATTAATTAGTAAAGTCCCATTTGCAGTACCATCACTCTTCCACAACTCAGTACCATTTATATCATCATCTGCGGTAAAATAAATTGAGTTGTTGAACTTGTAAATTTGATTGTTTGCAGTAGCATCAAATGCACTTTTTGATCCCATATTAATATCTTTAACCATTACAGTTCCCTGAGAAGTAGCATCTGTTTTCCATAGTTCATACCCACTTGAATCGTTATTTGCTAGAAAAAATAAGCTAGAGTCTTTTAATATGAAATTATTTGAAGAGCTTGATGTAATGGGTGTATATAAACTCTTGAGAAATACAGAGTTTCCCAAATTTAAAGAGTCTGGTTTATGGATAAAAAGTTGCTGGGAACTGGAATTAGCCGATGGCCTTTTATTAAAAATAAGTTTACCGTTACATTCTGCCATAAATGTAGGTATATCAAGTAAAACTTCTACAGACTTTGTGCTAGATGATGTTTCATAGATAAAACAAAGTAAATTTTGTGGTGAGTTTGAATAGTTAATAAAATATAAGTAATTCCCTACTTTAGTAAGCTTGGTTAATTTTGGATAATCAGTAATATTTGTAATTTTTACAGTGCCAGCAGTCGAACCATTTGTTTTCCATATTTGAAAATCTGCACTGTTTGACGAAGAGTTTTGAATAAAAAATAGTTTATTGTTTACTATAGTAAAAAGTCCAACGCCACTCCAGTAAGAGCCATTTGATACTGTTGCAATATCTTTTAATATAGTAGTACCAGCAATAGTTCCATCAGTTTTCCAAACCTCATTTCCTCCATAGACAGGGTCAGTTCCAAAAAAATATAAATAGTTATTATAAACTATAGGCTTGAAATTATTTTCAGTGGTTTGAACATTAACTGCTTTGGAATTAGCTGGACTAATTATTACCGTTCCAGCATCTGTTCCATCGCTACGCCAAACTTTATTACCATTTGTTCCATCAGTTGCCATAAATAGCAATAAGCCATTAAGATTAGATAACCAGAGAATTCCTGAATTTGCATAGCCAGGATTAATATCTTTTACAAGTTGTGTACCACCTGCTGTGCCATCAGTTTTCCAAAGTTCTCTTCCGTGAATGCCATCATCCGCAGTAAAAAAGGTTGTTGATCCAATTGTCAATTTATCAGATGGTTGGCTACCAATTTTATCTGTATTTAGAGTTGTAAGTAGTGAAAGTTTTTGCCCGTTACAACAAAAAAGGGATAATAATCCTCCCACAAAAACCAATATTTTTCTCATAAAACTATTTTGATACCTCGAAAATAGCTGAAAATCAAACTAAAACATCCTATAAATCTTAAAATTTCTTCTTCCAAGCTTATCTGCAAACTTTCTTTGCATTACAACCAAAGTTTCTTTGCGTTAAAGACAACTTGACTATCGGTTAAAGTCAAACTGTTTGTCGGTTAAAGATAAGTTGGTTATGCAGCAAAGACAACTTGCTTTTAAAGCTTAGAAAGCAAGTTGATTTCTAATGCTTGCAACCAACTTACCTTTCAATAAGATAATAAAAGCATTCCCAATAACAAAAACCTCCCAAGCTTTTAAACTTGGGAGGTTTTATTATAAACTTTAATCTGCTTTAAAACTTATTTCACCATAATTCTCTTCACATTTTCACCTTCAAGTCCAACAGCTTTTAAGAAATAAACACCTGTTGTTATGTTGCCATTTTGTTTAAGATTTAGTGTAAAGCTGTTATTGCCTTTTTGCAGTTCGGCAACTTGCTTTAAAATTGTTTTTCCTTGTGCATCTGTTAATTCAAAACTGATAGTTGTATTAATTTTTGATACAAGGCTAACTTTAATTTCACCACTTGTAGGGTTGGGAGAAACAGAAAATGATTCGTTTCTTGTATTTTGTTTTGTAAGAACAATATTATGCTGATTAAAGTTTTTATCCCAAGCAGCAATTTCTGTTAAATCATTGCTCAAACTCATTTTAAAATCTACCTTATTTTTCTGTTTGAAAACAAGTGTAAATAATTCATCGTTACAACTAAATGATTGTTCTTTTGCTTGTGCATCTGTCCATAGCATGCTCATTAAACCATTGTTGTTAGCTTGTGTTTTATTATAATCAACAATTAATTTATTGTTTTCAATACCCACTAATTCATAGTTGTCATTATTAAATTGTAGCGTGTATTGCATACCCACTAAATCTTTAAAATTATTTGAAGTAATAGGAATCTTTATAACCTCATTGCCAATTGCTAATTGCCCATTGCTAATTGAATATTGTAGTTCAATAGGCTCGGGATTCACACCCCTTGCTTGCGATGCTTGCCAATCGTAATTTACATCTCCTAATTTAACACCTATAAATGTTTTGTTGGCAGCAGTACTGTTTAATGTAGCACTAGTTACAATCGAATCTTTAAAAGGAAATGGATTCGTGGTATCTGGGAAAACGTAAGCACTATCCACAAACTCCCAAAGTCTATCAACTTTATTTACCCCTGCACCTTTAGTAAATGTGGTATCAGTGGTTAATATCATACGTTTCATTCTAAGTACATCTGTTGCATTAATTATTTTATCTCCATTAACATCTGCTGCAATTAGTTTATAGGCACTATTTAATTTAGTGGTGTTTAAAATGTGTCTTTGTACAAACAAAACATCAGTTGCGTTGATACCACTAGATTTACCAAGATCATTATTTTTTGAAGGTTTAATAACATAACTATTGTTTGGTATTAAATTACTATTTAAAAAAGAACCATCAGCAACTGTTGTAGTAGCATATAGGGTTACCGAACTTTTTGTATTAATATTTACTTTATTAACTAATTTGTATGTGTTGCCTGTTTGAGGAATTGCAATAACTCTTCCAGCTAAACTATTTGGAAAAACTGGTGCTGGGCTAGCATAAGATGGAACAATAACTGTTGAACCATTTTTAGGTAAAACAGCTTCTTCCCAATTGCCACAGTCTGTAATATCAGATGTGCCAGCATTGCCTGTCCAAACTGATGTGCGTGTTTTTGCAGCATTTAAAGAATCTCTTGTGTTGATGGATGTTGGGGCTGTGTATGTAAGATTTGCCCAAGCTTTTTGTGCAGGTTGCGATGTGTTTGCATTTCTAACTTTAATAGTAATCCAGCCGGTGAAAGTGGCACTAAAGCTACCACTAATAGGAGAGGCAGCTGTGCTGTTGCCAATAGCTTCGCTTAGTTTATTACCATCTAAATCCCATAAAGAAATAGAGATATTAGTATTGTCAATTGCAGGAGAAAGTTTGTAAGCAACACTGGTTCCAGTTTGAACATAAATTTTACCAGCAACTCTTTGATTTGTTGAGCTAGCAGGAAGTTGACCGCCTTGTCCCAAACTTGCACAATGACTATCGCCTAAATCATCTGCCATTTCCCATTCTTGTTGGGTAGTTCTTACTCTTGGTTGGTTGTAAGTTGTAAGATAATTGTATAAATCTTGAACTGAAGTTGGTGTGCCATTTGGATATGGAGCCCAAATAGAATAGCCGTGACCATAAACACCTGGAATGTTATGACCACAAGGTGCTGTTTTAATTAGCACTCTTCTATCCGAAAATATTTTTGTACCAACAACACCATGTGCTCCAGAATAATCGTATAAAAGAACTCCGGTATCCCAAGCATTGTTTATAGATACATACACTTGTTGATCTGAGCCATTATTGCCAGCAGGAGAATAAGCATCTGTAATACCAATAATTGCTTTTCCTGTTCTTTCAATTACAAGATGATCTGTGCTTGATCCAACTTGATAGAAAGGAGCAGAAGTGCCAGTTTGTGCAGTTGGCACACCATAATCTCCATCTTTAAATTTAAGTGCTTGATGACATTGCATAATGTTTCCAACATCTTTTCTTAATGGCAAGCTATCCTCGTTACTTGGTAAATGAGTCCATCTGGTGTTTTTACTAAAATAGTCAAACACATCTTCTATAAAAAAACAAGGATTGCCATCAACAGCAGCTATAACAGCATTAGCAGCAGCAAATCTTGGCTCACGAGGATCAATATGTTGACCATTGCCACCCAATTCATTTGATGTATTCCAACCTGCACTATTACCCAATGATTGAGAGTAATTTCCATTGGCTGTAAGTATTGGTCTATAAGTATCGTGACTATTAACAAAAGGAACTGTTTTGTAAACCCTTGTTCCATTTGGGTAATCAAAATAGCGAATAGATTGTTGAGCTCCGGGTATGTTTTGCATATCAAAACTTCCACCACCTAATACCATTGCATAAATACCACCACTAGATGAATAACCTCTTAGACCAAAATCAAAACCACCACTCATTTGTTCATTAGAAACACCTGATTCAATTGGTGTTCCACTTTTTATTAAATTATTTGCATAAGCATCAATTTCACTTGCCTGTCCAACATTTTCACCTACGTTAAACATACTGTTTCCACCATTTGCAAAACCACTTTGATATTTTAATGCATAAGTTAAATCTCTTTGAACATCGTATCCAAAATGTTTTACAGCATCCCATCTAAAACCATCGGCACCAGTTTGTTTTTTATACCAAACTATCCAATCTTTTGCACTTTGTGCCATGTAGTTAGATGGCTGTACTGGATTGTAATATGATTTTGTAATGCCTTTTATTGTTACAGTTCCCGAAGTTGGAATGTTGGTGCTTTGACCAATACTATTGGCTTCATAAGCCATATCTGGACCAAAATATGTTTTATTAATTTCTGAAGTGTTTACAGTATTGTTTTGATTGGGATAAAAGTTGAAGATATTCTTGCTCCATCTTCCCTTTCTTGTCCAATAGTCAGCAGCACTTGTGTCTAAGCTAGGTGTTGCATAAGATACATAACGAAAATTCTTATAAAAGTTTGTACCACCAAAACCATTTGTTGCGTCAGTATAAGGTGCTGATGCAGCAGTATAATCTCTTCCTCCTCCACCACCACGATTTCCTGCACCAGTAGTGTGATTTAGTACAACATCTTGAATTACCTCAATGCCGTTTGCGTGCATAACTGCAATCATTCTTAGTAATTCGTCTTTGGTTCCACTTCTTGTTTTTATGGTGTCATTTGTTCCATCACCTTTTTGATTTTTATCGCCTAAATCATATTGGTCAAAAGGGCCATAACCAACAGAACCTGGGCCATCATTTTTATAATTTGGTGGAACCCAAATAGCATCTACTCCTAGAGCTTTTAATCTTGGAGCTAGCTCTGTTAAATAATCTGCCCATTTAAAACGAAAATTGTTGTTATAATAATCCCACCAAAAAGCTTGAACTACAACTTTTTTTACACGTTGTTGTGCATTAGCAATGTTTGCAGTGGATGAAAATAAAATTAGGGCAACAATGAGTTTGATTGAATGTTTTGTGAACTTCAAATTCATAAGGCAAAATATTTAGGTAGTAAAAGTAGCAAGTGTGTAATAATTACACAAATCTTTTTTATTGAATGAAACGTTGCCATTAATAACAAAATCTTATAAATTGTTAATATTATGTTAACGCTCAGTAGTGATATTATGCTTTCTTTGCACTTCAACCAAAAAAGATTATATGACAATCAAAAGACTTTTTCAAGCATTCGTTGCTTTGTTATTTGTTCCTATTAGTTTGTTTGCTCAAGTAACAACTGGTAGCATCACAGGAACTGTAAAAGATCTTAGTGGCGGTTCTTTGCAAGGTGCAACTGTAGAAGTTGTTCACGAGCCAAGTGGCACTAAGTACAAAACTGTTTCAAATGTTACTGGTAAATTTACTTTGCCAGGGTTACGTATTGGAGGCCCTTATAAAATTACCATTAGTTATGTAGGCTTTAAATCAGAATCAGTTGCTGACCTATATGTTCAACTAGGCGATCTTGTTGTTCTGGAAGTTGGATTGTCTGATAATAAAGGAGAGCTTAAAGAAGTTGTATTATCAACAACTAAAAAAGGAGCTTTAATTTCTAAGGATAGAAAAGGTACATCTACAAACATCAGTAACAGATTAATTACTAGTTTACCAACAATCAGCAGAAGTATAACAGATCTTACTAAATTAACTCCTCAAAGCAATGGTACTTCATTTGCTGGTCAAGATAATAGAGCAATCAATTTTACTTTAGACGGCTCTATCTTCAATAATTCTTTTGGTTTGCAACCTTTAAATGGTAGTCAAACCAACTCTGCTCCAATATCCTTAGATGCTATTCAAGAAATTCAAGTAAACGTTTCTCCATATAACTTAAGAGATGCAGGTTTTACTGGAGCAAGTATTAATGCTGTTACAAAAAGTGGTACAAATAATATTCACGGAACAATGTTTTATAACTTCCGAAATCAATCTTTAGTTGGTAAAAAAGCTGGAGCTGGTGGAAAGGAAGATGTTGTTGTGAATGACTTTGATGTTAAACAATTTGGTATTAGCCTTGGTGGCCCAATCATCAAAAATAAATTATTTTATTTTGTAAATTATGAAGGTGAAAGAAGAAATGATCCAGGAACTACAAACGTTGCAAAGAATGCAGGTAATGTTGCTGGAGGAAGTGTAACTACAGTTCAAGAAGCTGATTTAATTGGATTGTCTTCATTCTTACAAACTAAATTTAATTATTCAACAGGAGCTTATCAAAATTTCAAGTTAAATACAAACAGCGATAAAGCTGTTGCAAGACTAGATTGGAATATTAGTGACAAGCATAAAATGAGCGTTAGAGGTAATTTATTACGTTCTCACAGAGGTGTGCCTATCAGCAACTCTAATGCAATTAATGGCAATAGAAATAGCTCTATTTCTATGGCGTATGAAAATACTTCTTATGTAATTAATAATGATATTTATGGAGTGATTGCTCAATTGAACAGCCGTTTCAGCAGCAATGTAAGCAATGAATTAACTTTTGGTTATACTGCCAATAGAGATTACAGAAATATTACTGGTTCTCCTTTTCCAACTGTAGATATTCAAGATCCAACACAAGGTGGAAAAACTTATATTTCTTTTGGTGTAGATCCTTTTACACCAAACAATAAATTAAACACAGATACCTGGCAGTTTAGCGATAACTTGACTGTTTATAAAGGTAAACATACTGTATCAATGGGTTTAAGCTACGAAAGTTTTAATTACTTAAATGGCTTTACTCCACGTATTAATGGTATTTACACTTTTGGTAGTTTAACTGATTTCTACACTGCTGCGAATGCTTACATAGCAAACCCAACTGCAACAACAAGCCCTGTGCCTTTAAAAGGTTACTCTGCAACTTGGAGTAATACAGCTAGTGGTGGAGCTTGGTATGCAACTACTAAAGCAAGAAGTTTAGGTGTTTATGTTCAAGATGATTATGAATTAAATAAGAACTTTAGCATCACTTATGGTGTTCGTTTTGACGTTCCTTTCTTTGCAAATGAGGGTACTAAAAATGCAGAGGTTGATAATTTAAGTTTTGTTGATGAAAAAGGTGCTTCCACTAAATTAAGCACATCTAAATTACCAGGATATAAAGTAATGATTAATCCAAGAGTTGGATTTAATTATGATGTTAATGGCGATAAATCTGTACAAATTCGTGGTGGTATGGGCTTGTTTACTGGTCGTCCTCCATTTGTATTTGTAAGCAATCAAATGGGCAATAATGGTGTTTTGAATGGTGATGTTAACTATACAGGTTCTTTTGGTAATGGTACTACAACTGGGCCAACATCAACTCAAATTCCTTTCAATCCAACTGTTCCGGTTAAACCAATTGTTGGATACGGTTATCCGGCTTCTATACCTGGTCAACCAGCTACCACTTACAATATTGCAACAACTGAAGAGAAGTTCAAATTTCCTCAAATCTTCCGTTCAAATTTAGCAGTTGATTACAAAATATTTAATGATGTAGTTGCATCTGCTGAATTAGTGTTTACTCAAAGTTTAAGCAACATATTCTATTATAATGCTAACTTAACTCCATCTGCTACAAACTTTGTTGGTGTTGATAATAGACCACGTTTTGGTGCTGTTGCAACTGGAACATTGAATGCTTCTAATGCATTTCCAACTTCTAACACTGATCCAAATAGAATTATTACCCCATCTGTTAGCAGTATCAGACTTAACTCTAAAATTTCTGATGCAACAGTTATGAAAAGTGGTTCTTATGGTGGTAGTTTTATGGGAACAATGAAAATTGAAAAACCATTAAAAGCAAAAGGGTTTGGTTGGTTAGCTGCTTATAACTTTGGATACACTAGAGACTTTATTAATGCAGGCTCAATTGCAGCATCTAGCTGGACAGGTAATAAAACAGTAAATGGTAACAACAGACCAGATATAGCATTTAGTGATTATGATGTTAGAAACAGATTGATTGCTAATTTAAACTATCGCACAGAGGTAAGTAAAAATGTAGCTATTCAGTTTTCATTATTTTATGAAGGAAGAAATTGGGGCAGATTCTCTTATGCTTATTCAGGAGATATGAATGGAGATGGTGTTTCTGGTAACGACTTATTGTTTGTACCAACAGCAGACCAAGTATCTACAATGAAATTTGAGAATTATGCAGTTGCTGGTGTAACTCAAACTCAAGCTATGCAACAAACCGCTTTTGAAAACTTTATTAGCCAAGATAAATATTTAAGCAGCAAAAGAGGCGGTTATGCAGAAAGAAATGGCGTTTTAATGCCAACTGTAAATCGCTTTGACCTTTCAGCTGTTGTTGAATTATTCAAAAATATGGGCAAGGATAGGCACACCATTCAATTACGTGCTGACATCTTTAATGTTGGAAACTTAATTGACCATAATGCTGGAGTAGCTTATGTTATTAATACAGTAAATCCAATTGCTTTCAGAGCAATTGACAATACAACAGGCTTACCAGTATTTAGAATGAATGCTGTTAATAACAGTTTAAACTATTCTACTTACCGAAAAGGTACAAGTGTTGCTGACGTTTGGCAAGCACAATTTGGTATCAGATATATCTTCTAAACCAAGGCTTCAATATAAAAAGTCCCTCGCAAACTGCGGGGGATTTTTGTTTTAATAAAGAGCTATGGCAAATCATTATTTTAAATTTAAACAGTTTACAGTCTATCAAGATAAATGTGCTATGAAGGTTTGCACAGATGCTTGTTTATTTGGTGCAATATTGCCAAGTATTGCAAAAAGAAAAGCTTTAGACATAGGCACTGGCACTGGTTTGCTTAGTTTGATGTTTGCACAAAAGAACCTAGATGCTCAAATTGATGCTGTTGAGATTGATAAGGATGCTTATGAACAAGCTCAATCAAATTTTTCTGAATCTAATTGGAGTGATAGATTAAATGTATTTCTTTCTGATATCAGTAGTTTTAAATTTAATTGCCAATATGATTTCATTTTTAGTAATCCACCATTTTATGAAAATGATTTAAAGAGTGCTGATGATAAACGAAATTTAGCAATGCATTCTGCTGGATTAGGATATGAAGATTTACTTTCTAATGTTATTAGACTTTTGCAAATAAATGGAACTTTTGCAGTGCTTTTGCCTTTCTCAGCAGAGATTAAGTTTATTGATAAAGCAACAAAATTTGGTTTGTTTGTAATAGAGATAACTCGTATAAAACAATCTACAAAACATACTTTTTTTAGAAGCGTTATAATCTTTTGTAGAGAAGAAAAGGAAATAACAATAAAAGAAATTGCTATTAAAGATGCAAAAAATAGTTACACAATAGCCTTTTTAGATTTGTTACAAGAATACTATCTGTTTTTATAGCTTAATCAGCAGATTTTACAGTGCCATCAACTTTTTTAATGAAATACAGTTTTTGATTTTCATAGAAATCTATCTGTGTTTTATTATCTCTATTGTAATAAGGCTGAATATCTATTGAATTAATTACCTTAAATAAATCATCAGAAAATAATTGAAGTGCATTAGCACCATACAAGCTAATGGTTTTGCCAAAACGCAACATTGTTTCGTAGCCTTTAAATACCAAATCACTTGGTTTTGCATTGTACTTTGCTTTGTATTTGCCGGCAACACTGCTAACTAGTCTATTATTTTTAGAATAATTATAAGGAGATGTATAAATAACTTCTATGCCTTTATATTCAGACCTTTCGAGGTTTTTTAGGGCATCCCAAGTAGGCATTCCAATAATAGTTGTTTTGTATTTTTTTTGTTGAGATAAACAGCTAATAATTTTGTGTGCAAATGATTCATTGATGGTGCCACAAAAAATAACGTTTTGTTTATTGCTATCTAAAAGGCTAGTCAACTCTTTACTATAAAATGTATCAACCAAATGAATAGGCTCAAGATATAATGCTTTTGATGTATTTGCAGAATCATATTCTTGAAAATAGCCCTCTACCATTGTTTCAAAACTTCCTTTTCGGGTAAGATAAACTACATTATCGTTGGTGTGATGTTTTTGTATGTATTGATACAAAGCTTTGCAATGTGTACGCAAAGTTGGATTGAGGAGAAAGAAATAAGGATTATCGGAAATGCCACCATCATTAGGATAAGTAGCAGATATGACCGGGATTTGTTTTGATTTTCCATAATCGGCTAATATTTTTATATCGGAACGACTATTAAATGAAGCAATAACCACTTTCGCATCTGCTAAATTGTTCGATGAATCTGCAATGATTTTTGCTAAAGAATTGTTCCTACTCCTATAGTCGTAAATATCAACTAAAAGGTTGCCTGTGCTATCAGATTTTAATGAATCTATCGCCATCATCACACCATCATAAAATTCTAAACCAGGAAGCATATTCTTTGGCAGGTAATTACCCCATAGTTTAAATGTGTTGCCATTAAAAGCAGAATCAAGGTAAATAGGAGAGAAGATAGCAATTCTATGCCTGCCCTGCTGTGCAGTAATATTACTGGGGCTGATAAAAATAAAGAGGAAGGCTAGAACAAGAATCTTACCCACCTGTTTCATTATTGTAAAACTATTACTCATACTCAAACGATTGCTTATTGCAAATGTTATTCATTTACAGCAATTGAACAATATTAGTTTTGAGGAATATATATATTATTCCCACTCAATGGTAGCAGGTGGTTTGCTACTAATATCATAAACAACTCTATTAATACCTTTTACTTCATTAATAATTTGATTGCTAACATTGGCAAGAAATTCATAAGGCAAATGGCTCCAATCTGCTGTCATTCCATCAACACTAGTTACTGCTCTTAATGCTAAAGTAAATTCATAAGTTCTTTCATCGCCCATTACTCCAACACTTTTTACTGGCAATAAAATAGCTCCTGCTTGCCACACTTTATTATATAAATTTTGTTCTTTTAAAGCATTAATATAGATGGCGTCAGCAGCTTGCAACATTGCAACTTTTTCGGGTGAAACATCTCCTAAAATCCTAATAGCTAAACCTGGCCCAGGAAAAGGATGACGATTAATTAAATCTGCTGGAATACCAAGCTCTAAGCCAGTTTTCCTCACTTCATCTTTAAATAAAAATCTTAAAGGTTCAACTAATTTTAATTTCATTGTATCTGGCAAACCACCAACATTATGATGAGATTTTATTGTTGCAGATGGACCATGAACACTCACACTTTCTATTACATCAGGATAAATAGTTCCTTGTCCTAAAAAGCCAGCATCTGCAATTTTATTAGCTTCTTGTTGAAACACATCAATAAACAATTTACCAATAATTTTTCTTTTAGTTTCTGGGTCGGCAACATCTTTTAATCCATCATAAAAAAGTTGTTTAGCATCAATGCCAGTAACGTTTAGTCCAAGTGTTTTATAGATGTCTAAAACTTGTTGAAATTCATCTTTGCGAAGCAAACCATTATCAACAAAAATTCCATATAAATTCTTTCCAATTGCTTTATGAATAAGTGTTGCAGCTACTGTGCTATCAACACCACCACTCAATCCCATAATTACTTTAGCATCTCCAATTTGCTCTTTCAGTGCAGCAACAGTTTCATTAATAAAAGATGCAGGAGTCCAACTACATTCACACTTACATACTTCTACCAAAAAGTTGGTAATCATTTTTTTACCATCGGTAGAATGATGAACTTCTGGATGAAATTGTAAACCATATAATGGGTTTACGGCATTAGATTTTTTAAAGGCAGCTACAGGAATATCATTAGTTGTTGCCAACAACTCAAATCCATTTGGTAATTCAACAATACTATCGCTATGACTCATCCAAACCTGAGAATTGCTTTCAATATGTTTGAACAAAATATCCATACTTTCTATGGTTAAATGTGCCCTGCCATATTCTCTTTTATTGCTCTTATTAACAACACCACCATAATGTTTTGCTGTTAACTGTGCCCCATAGCAGATAGTAAGAATGGGTAGTTTAGCATTTAATTTTTCAATATCTACCCAAGGGAAATTTGAGTCGTTCACACTAAACGGACTACCACTTAAAATAATGCCTTTTAAACTGTCATCAAGCTCGAATTTTTTGTTATAAGGAATGATTTCGCAATACACATTTGCTTCTCTAACGCAACGTGCAATCAATTGTGTAAACTGACTTCCAAAATCGAGGATAAGTATTTTTTCTGTCATATAAGTTCGTTTATAGTTTATGGTTTACAGTTTCTGGTTTGTTGATTTTTCTAAAACAAAAACTACCTGTTAATTTTCCTATCAATGCACCTAAAATTCCTCCAAATAAAACATCAAGTGGATAATGCACACCAACATACACCTGTGCATAACAAATTGCTGTTGCCCAGATAAGGAATGCATATTTCCAGTTTTTCAAATAAGAAGAAAGTGTTGTGATAATAAACATTGCAATGCCAAAGTGGTTGCAGGCGTGTGATGAAGTGAAACTAAAACCTCCACTGCAATGGTCTAATAGTAATCTCACTTGTGGAACAAAGTCAACATCCGCACAAGGTCTTGGTCTTGCAAATAAAGGCTTGAAAATATGACTGCTGATTTGGTCTGTTAAAATAACAGCAGCTGTTACACCAAGTATCCAAATCCATACTTTCTTTTTTAACTTAAAAACAGCAAATACAAGTAGCAATATGTATAATGGAATCCAGGTTTTTGACTCACGCAAAATGGGCATCAACCAATCAAAAAAAATATTTGTGTGCTGTTTGTTAATGAATAAAAACAACGCTTTATCTTTTTGAATAAGCCAATTAATGAATGGGGTAAACCAAGATATGAAGAGAAAACTATTCATTTATTGCTGCAAATAACACACTTTTTAAGGATTTGCTATCTATTAAACTTTGGCTTTTATAAACTTAATATATGTTTGTAGGGTATGCAATTAGAATCTAAACTTTTAATGTTTGAAAACAGATTAACTAAAGTGTTTAAACACAGGGGTAAACAAGCAAGAAGAATGGGTATTTCTTGTTATAGATTATATGATAAAGACTTGCCTGAATTTCCTATTACCATTGAGTTATATGACGATAAGGTTTATATAGCTGAATATGTAAGCAAACATAATTTGAATGAAGAAGAATACAGTTTGTGGCTAGAAGAAACTATTGTAGTGATAAGAAAAGTGTTGCAGGTAGAAGACGAGAATGTTTTTATAAAGCAACGTAAAAGAATGAATCACCGTACACAGCAATACGAAAAAACAGATGCTCAAAAAGAGTTTTTTACAGTTGAAGAAAGTGGAATGAAGTTTTTAATAAATCTCTCAGACTATTTAGATACAGGCTTATTTTTGGATCATCGCATCACACGACAAATGGTGCAAACAATAAGTAAAGGAAAGAGAGTACTTAATTTATTTTGCTATACTGGTTCTTTTTCTGTTTATGTTGCTTCTGCTGGTGCTAGTTTAGTTACCTCTGTTGATTTATCTAAAACTTATTTGCAATGGGCTGCTGATAATTTTGTCATTAATAGATTGAAGAATGATACAGATTACCAATTTATTCACGCAGATGTTTTGCAGCATTTAAAAACAATACCACCCAATAGTTACGATATAGTTGTAATGGATCCTCCAACATTTAGCAATAGTAAAAGAATGGAAGACTTTTTAGATATTCAAAGAGACCACGTTGACCTTATAAATGATGCATTGAATGTGTTGAGTCCTGATGGAAAGCTTTATTTCAGCACTAATTTCACTAAGTTCATTATCGATAAAGAGCTTATTAATACTGATAAAGTAAAAGACATTACCAAAGCAACCACACCTTTTGATTTTGAAGATAAACTTAGAAGGTGGTGTTATTTGATTGAGAAATAGGAGAGAAGTCAAAATTATTTTTTCAAAATCTCTAACACAGTTCCCAATAAAACATTTGTTCCAATTACCAAATCTTCATAAGATGAGTATTCTAAAGGGTTGTGGCTAATGCCATCTTTACTGCGAATAAAAATCATTCCATAATCTGTTGCATAACTCATAGGCAAAGAATCGTGAAATGGGCCACTCATTAATTCTGGTGCATCTAAGTTTAAAGCCCTGCATTTGTTATGAATAATATCTTTAATCCAATTGGCACAATAACGTGGTTCGCTGTTGGTGTCTTCACTAATGGAATAAGTTAGCTGATGCTTTGTAGTTATTTCATCAATCTTATTGCGTAGTTGTTGCTCGTATTTATTTCTTCTTTCCAAATCAATATCACGCAAATCAATCGTCATTGTAACTTCTTCAGCAATAATGTTTCTACTTGCAGGAAAAACATTCAAAGTACCTACTGTTCCTACGGTTGGTGCGTTTGGAACTTGTGTTGCAATTTGATTTAATGCTACAATAATTTCAGCAGCACCTAACATTGCATCTTTACGCAAATGCATTGGTACGCTACCTGCGTGACCTGCCATTCCTTTCAATTTCAACGTCCACCACAATGGCCCAGAAATGCCTGAAACAACACCAATTGATTTATTAGCAACATCTAAAACAGGACCTTGTTCAATATGCAATTCTAAAAAGCAGAAAATGCTTCCTTGCTTGTATTCATCTTGTTTAAACTTAGTAATATCACAACCAAACTCTTTCAATGCTTGCTCTCGAGTGACACCATCTTTATCCTTTCGTTGCAAGTCTCCTTCTTCTAATTTCCCTAAAATTCCTTTGCTACCAAATAAACCTTTATTAAAACGCCAGCCTTCTTCATCGGCAAAAGAAATGATTTCAATACTTCGATTTGGAGTGATGTTATTTTCTTTTAAAGTTGTGGCAACTTCAATAGCACAAAGCACTCCAGCCACGCCATCAAATCTGCCACCATAAGGTTGAGAGTCTAAATGTGAGCCCATCATTAGAACAGGCAAGGAAGCGTCTTTACCTTCAAGATGACCAATCAGATTTCCGAAATTGTCAATTCGAGTTGTCATTCCTGCTTCTTGCATCCAAGATGCAGCAAGCTCAAAAGCTTTCTTTTCATCTGGTGAATGTGCAGGGCGATTGGTACCTGTTTCTCCAATTTTACCAATAAGGCTCATTGCCTCAAAGTGTTGCTGTAGACGGGCTGGATTGATTTGCATTATGAATAAATTTTTCACGCAAAGAAGCAAAGTTGCAAAGCGTAATTATTAAATTAATTTGCTTAATAGAATTACAAAACTTGAATGATACCAACGCCACAGAAGCTTAATAGCATTCCAAGAGTTTGGACAATAACAATAATAAATTGCGAAGCAATTAAATCATTCAAAATTCAACATTTATCATTCAACATTATTGCCTAATGGTCATTCAAAGCTCTTCCTTCTGCTTGCCACATTTTCCAGTTAATATAATCTGGTGCAACACGATGTTCTTCCATAGTAATACATTCTGCAACTGGGCAAACTAATTTGCACAAATTACAACCCACACATTCATCTTCTTTTATGGTGTAAGTATTATAAGGATGTCCTTGTTGAATATTGATAGATTGATGCGAAGTATCTTCACAAGCAATATAGCATAAACCACAATGAATACAGGCATCTTGGTTAATTTTGGCAATATGATGATAGTTGATATCAAGGTCTTCCCAATGCGTAATTTTTTCTACAGATTTACCAATAAAATCGTTGATGGTTTTAAAGCCTTTTTCATCCATCCAGTTGCTCATTCCTTCACACATATCTTCAACAATTCTAAAGCCGTGTTTCATAGCTGCTGTGCATACTTGCACACTGGTTGCACCCAACAACATAAACTCAACTGCATCTTTCCAAGTACTGATACCACCAATGCCACTAATAGGCACTTTTGATG
>JANYEB010000072.1 GCA_025363355.1 Chitinophagaceae bacterium
GATGAAAATTTTCATCAGACCTTTTTATTTATGCAATAATAATATTAGAATCGCACTCCTAAACTAAGTCCTAAAGCTCTAACACCAGCCCAAGCACCAGTTGATGTAAATGTGGCTGTTTTATAATCACTACTTACTTCACCTTTAAACTTAAAAGGACCATAATCTTTGTTGTTTACACTCTCAACCTGGTCTTTAAAAGCTTGTGTTTGGTTTGGGTTATTAGGGTCTATAGGTGGATTAAAGTCTGTTGCTTTAATTGTACCACTACTTGTGCCATAATGCCCTCCTATAATCCAAACATCAAGCACTAATTTTTTTGCAATTTGGAATTGAGAGCCCAATAATAATCCTCCAGAAAAAGATTTAAACGTTCCATTAAACAAAGCCGATGCGTTTACAGTACCAACAAGTGGATTAGGATCAGTGTAAGTATATGCTACAGGAACTTGCAAATCAAAACTTGCGTAACGAACATAAGGAGCTATGTAAAATCCTTTCATCTTACCTGCACTTAAATATAATCTAAACTCGGGTGTAATAGCAAAATTCCCCATTTGAAAATCGCTGATTTTTATATTCTTGTCATCAACAAGTTCTTCAACTTTATCTTTAATAAACTGTGGCATTGTTGATTTTGGCATATATCTAACTCCCAAAGAAAAAGACATTTTCTTTAAAATACTCCTCTCATAGGTAATATTATAATTACCAATAGCATCACCACTTAGATTGGTTTTAAGGATATTCTTTCCTCCAAGAATAGAAATCTGAGCACTAGTAATTACTGGTATGAATACCAGCATTGTGATTAGCTTTTTCATATTACAATTTTTTAGTTAATGGTTATGTAAATATAATTTTATTTTGATTGAATTATGTTTTTAATCTCTTTTTTTGCAGTATGCGTAAACTATTGATGGATGAATTAAACAGAAAATCTGTAGAAGATTTTAAACAAGCTGATAAAAAGCGTGTGATTGTAGTGTTAGACAATATAAGAAGTATGCATAATGTTGGTAGTGTTTTTAGAACAAGTGATGCATTTTTGATTGAAGCAATTTGCTTGTGTGGTTACACACCTCAACCGCCACATAGAGATATTAACAAAACAGCACTTGGTGCAACTGAAACTGTTGACTGGCTTTACTTTGATAAAACAGCTGATGCTATAGCAGTTTTAAAAACCAAAGGGTATAAAGTATATGCTGTTGAGCAGGTTAAAGATAGTATTAGTTTACAAAATGTCCCAGCAAATAACGAGGCTATTGCTGTTATTTTTGGTAATGAAGTAGAAGGGGTTGATGATGAAGTTTTAAAACTTGTTGATGGAACTATTGAAATTCCACAATTGGGAATGAAGCACAGTTTAAATATTAGCGTTGCGGCAGGTATTGTTTTGTGGAAATTAGTTTGGGGATAAAGCAAAGCTGATAAATAAATTTTATCTAGAGCAGAAATAACTACGTTTAAAAATAGACCACCAAAATGAATAAATCCTTGTACTTCATTAGTGCTATCTGTAGAAAAATAATATGTAATGGAAAATAACTCTTGGAAAATAATTGACGAAATTGTTGCTTACGATAATAAATGGATAAGCCTGCATCATTGCAATGTAATCAACCCAAATGGTGGTAAAGGTATCTATGGTAAAGTGCATTTTAAGAATATTGCCATTGGAATCATTCCTATTGATGAAGATGAAAATACTTGGCTGGTAGGGCAACACAGATTTCCACTAAATATATATAGTTGGGAAATACCAGAAGGAGGATGCCCTTTAGATGAAGAACCATTAGCTGCAGCTAAAAGAGAATTACTTGAAGAAACTGGACTTGTTGCAACAGAATGGAATCAAATACTAACAATGCATTTATCAAATTCCGTAAGTGATGAAGTGAGTATGGTTTTTATCGCAAAAGGATTAACACAACAAGAAGCCGAGCCAGAAGATACAGAACAATTACAAATAAAAAAACTTCCTTTAAGGGAAGTTTTTAAAATGGTTGAAAACAACACTGTCACTGATTCTATCAGCGTTGCAGCTTTACAAAAATTAGAATTGATGATGCTAAAAGAGAAAGCAATTTAGCTTTGTCCGCCACCAAATAAATTATCTACAGCACCACCCAGCATTGGGAATTTTTCTTTTACATAAGCAGATAAAGCTTCAACAGCTTTTGTAGCTTGTTCAGGTGTAATGTTTGCTTCCTTAACTAAGCGATCAATTAATTCGTTCATAAGTATAATTTGAAGATTTCTGATTAAAGATTTGAAATTATTTTGTGTTGAATTCCTACTCACCATTTTCTATTTTCTATTCACTATTACGCTACTTTCAACATACTCATTTTACTATTTTCAAACATTTTTCTGGCATATTCTTCAGTAAGCAAGAAAGATGTTTCGCCAGTACCAGGCATTTCAAACATAGCTTCTGTTAAAATAGTTTCGAAAATACTGCGTAAACCTCTTGCTCCTAATTTATATTCCAATGCTTTCTCTACCATAAAATCTAGTACAGCAGGTTCTATTTCAAGTTTAATATCTTCTAAATCAAATAGCTTGGTGTATTGTTTTACGAGAGAGTTTTTTGGTTCTGTTAAGATACTTTTCAGTGTTTCAGCGTCTAAAGGATTCAAATATGTAATAATGGGCAAACGACCCAACAACTCAGGAATAATACCAAAAGATTTTATATCAGTTGCGTTCACAAATTGCAACAAATTTTGACGTTGATAGTTTTGCAATTCCTTGTTTACATTAAATCCAATAGCGTTGGTATTAATTCTTCTACCTATAATTTGATTGATGCCATCAAATGCACCACCACATATAAATAAAATATTAGATGTGTTTACAGGAATCATTTTTTGATCAGGATGCTTACGTCCACCTTGTGGTGGCACCAGTACATCAGTTCCTTCAAGCATTTTTAATAACCCTTGTTGAACACCTTCTCCACTTACGTCTCTTGTTATTGAAGGATTGTCTTGTCTTCGTGCAATTTTATCAATCTCATCAATAAACACAATGCCTTGCTGAGCAGCTTCCACATCATAATTACAATTTTGTAATAAACGAGTAAGCATACTTTCAACATCTTCTCCCACATAACCAGCTTCTGTAAATACCGTTGCATCTACAATACAAAAAGGAACGTTCAACATTTTAGCAATTGTTTTAGCCAATAATGTTTTACCTGTTCCTGTTTCACCAACCATAATGATATTGCTTTTTTCTATTTCAATTTCATCATCATTTGCTTTAGGTTTTTGTACAATTCTTTTATAATGATTATATACAGCAACTGCTAATATCTTTTTCGCATCATCCTGACCAATAATGTATTGATCTAAAAATATTTTGATTTCTTTAGGTTTTTTAACAGTAAGTTTTTTGTTGTATGGTGCACTTTTTTTAGTTTCCCCTGCTAAACTCAATTCTTGGTCAACAATTTCTTGTGCGTGTTCAACACATCCTTCACAAATATGTCCTTCGTGTCCAGCAATTAAAATCTTCACTTCATCTCTAGGTTTGCCACAAAACGAACAACGTAATATCTCTTTCTTAGCCATTTCTTGTTTATTGTAATAGGCAAAAATAGGGATAAAAAAATAGAGGTGCTTTTGTTAAGAATAAACTTTATGAAAGGTGATAGATATGAGTAGCGTTTTATGAAATTTTATAGCATTATAAATCGAAACAAATTGCAGATTGGAAAATTATCACTTTAACTCCTACTTTTGACGCCCATATGAATTTATCTTTAGAAAATAAAATAGCAGTCGTTTGTGGAAGCACTCAAGGCATTGGACTTGCTTCTGCAATAGAACTCTCAAACCTCGGTGTAACTTGTGTTTTAATGGCTCGTAACGAAGAAACCTTGCAAGAAGCTATGAAAGAATTAAACACATCATTCAATCAAAAACATAGTTATTTAATTGCTGATTTTGATAAGCCTGAAACAGTGAAAGCAGCTATTGAAAAATTTGTTGAAAATAATACTGTTCATATATTGATTAACAATTCAGGTGGACCAAATTCAGGTGCTATTACTACTGCAAATGAAGATGAATTTCTAAACACTTTTAATCGTCATTTAATTTGCAATCACATTCTTGCTAAGGCTGTTATTCCTTCAATGAAAGCAGCTGGTTATGGAAGAATTATAAATGTGATTTCAACGTCAGTTAAAATTCCTTTGCCTAACTTAGGTGTATCGAATACCATTCGTGGTGCTGTTGCTAGTTGGAGTAAAACAATGGCGAATGAGTTAGGCCAATTTAATATTACTGTAAACAACGTTTTGCCAGGAGCTACTGCTACCAATCGTTTAAAAGGAATTATAGAAGTAAACTCTGGCAAGAAAAATAAAACTATTGATGAAGTTGAAGAAGAAATGAAGAAAGAAATTCCTATGAAACGTTTTGCAGAACCCAATGAAATTGCTAATGCTGTAGCGTTTCTTGCTTCTCCTGCTGCATCATATATTAATGGAGTTAGTATTGCTGTTGATGGTGGAAGAACGGGTTCACTTTAAAAATTTACACAAATGGATTTCTTAGAAAATTATATAGACGGAGAATTGATAAAACCAATTGCTGGAAAATACATTGATTGTATCAATCCTGCAACTGCTGTGGTGTTTGCACAAATCCCTGATAGCAATGAACAAGATGTTGCACTTGCAGTAACTGCTGCAAAAAAAGCATTTATAGCTTGGAGCAAAACAACAACTGAAGAACGTTTTAAAATACTAAATCGCATCTCAGATTTAATTGATGAAAATCTTGAAACCCTTGCCTTTGCTGAAACAAATGATAATGGCAAACCTTTATGGTTAAGTAAAGCCGTTGATATTCCACGAGCATCCAGCAACTTTAGGTTTTTTGCAACTGGCATTATGCACTTTGCTGCTGAAAGTCATAGTATGACTGATAAGGCCATCAATTATACACTAAGAAATCCTATTGGAATTGTGGGTTGTATCTCGCCTTGGAATTTGCCTTTATATCTTTTTACTTGGAAAATTGCACCAGCACTTGCAGCAGGAAACTGTGTGATAGCAAAGCCTTCAGAGGTTACTCCATTGACTTCTTATTTACTTTCTAAAATTTGTATAGAAGCTGGATTACCTGCTGGGGTATTAAATATTGTTCACGGCAATGGACCAAATTGTGGTGAAGCCATTGTGAAACATAAAGACATAAAAGCTATCAGTTTTACAGGTAGCACAAGAGCTGGTGAACGCATTGCAAGTATTGCTGCTCCTATGTTTAAGAAGTTATCGCTTGAACTCGGAGGTAAAAATCCCAACATCATTTTTGCAGATTGTGATTGGGATAAAATGATGAAAACAACGATACAATCTTCATTCAGTAATCAAGGGCAAATATGTTTATGTGGCAGTAGAATTTTGATTGAAGAAAGTATTTATGAGAAATTCAAAACAGAATTTATACAAAAAACTAAAGCATTAAAAGTTGGTGATCCATTAAATGAAGATTCAAAGCAAGGAGCAGTAGTTAGCAAACTTCATTTTGATAAAGTAATGAGTTGCATTGAACTCGCCAAGCAAGAAGGTGGAACTATTTTATGTGGTGGAAATGCAGTTAAATTAGAAGACAGATGTGCTAATGGATATTTCATAGAACCTACTATTATTGAGGGTTTAGGTGCAAATTGCAAAACCAATATAGAAGAAATTTTTGGACCAGTAGTTACCTTGCAATCTTTTAAAATAGAAGATGAAGCATTGCAACTTGCCAACACAAGTAATTATGGTTTAGCAGCAACAATTTGGACACAAGATGTTTCAAAAGCAAATCGTGTTGCAGCAAAAGTAGAGAGTGGTATTGTTTGGATTAACTGTTGGTTGCTTCGTGATTTAAGAACAGCTTTTGGTGGAATGAAGAACAGTGGTGTTGGAAGAGAAGGTGGTTGGGAAGCGTTGAGATTTTTTACAGAAACGAAGAATATATGTTTGGAAATTTAAAAACAATTGTTTGGTGTTTGGTGTTTGGTGTTATTTGTTGGATTGTTTGGTTGTTAATATTTTTTTTCTTTACTTTTTTTTAATTTTTTCTTTTAGTTTTTAAATAGTGTTATGGCTACAATACAGAAGTTTCAAGACTTAGAAATTTGGCAATTGGCTCGCCAATTAGAAAATGAAATTTTTATTATTTCAAAAGATGGATTATTGTCAAAAGATTTTGCATTGAAAGACCAAATTAATAGAAGTGCAGGTTCTATAATGGATAATATTGCTGAAGGTTTTGGACGTGGAGGAAGAAACGAATTTATACAATTTCTAAGTATTGCAAAAGCATCTGCAACTGAACTTCAATCTCAAATAATAAGATGTTTTGATAGAAAGTATATTGCGAAGGAACAGTTTGAAAAACTCGATGCAACAACATTATTAGTTGGCAATAAAATTGGTGCATTAATAAAGCATTTAAATGAAGCAGAATTCAAAGGACAAAAATTTTTAAACAGAACAACCATAAAACAACAAACAAACAACTCAACAGAAAATAACTCTCCAACTCCAAACAGTAATAATAATAACAACAATCAAACAGATAACACCAAACACCAAACTCCAAACAAGGTATTCACAGAAAACGCTGCAAAACCTTTAGGTGCATATCCACATGCAAGAAAAGTTGGTAATCTTCTATTCCTTTCTGGCATTGGCTCTCGTAGTGCTATTGATAATAAAATTCCAGGATTAGAATTGGATGATAATGGCAGTATTATCAACTATGATATTGCTTTAGAAACACATCAAGTAATGGCAAATGTGAAAGCTGTGCTTGAAGCAAGTGGTAGTAGTTGGGATAAAATTGTTGATGTAACAGTCTTTCTAACTAATATGAAAAAGGACTTTCCAACCTATAATAAAATTTATGCTGAATACTTTAGCGATGTACAAGCTTGCAGAACAACTGTTGAAGTAAAAAGCTTGCCAACGCCTATTGCCATTGAGTTAAAGGTGATTGCAACGATTTAACATTGTTTGGTGTTTCGAGTTTAGAGTTATTGTTTTGTTGTTAGGCTATAACATAAAAACAAAATAACAAACTACACCAAACACTAAACACCAAACAAAAGAAATATGAACTTTCAAAATACTATAGACTTCGCAAAACAATTAGATGCTCAAGATGAATTAAAACATTTTAGAGATCAGTTTTATATTCCGATGATGCACGGAAAAGAAGCTGTTTATTTCACAGGTAATTCTTTAGGCTTGCAACCAAAGTCAACACAGGATTATGTTTTAAACGAATTAGAAGATTGGGCAACACTTGGTGTTGAAGGACATTTTCACGCTCGTAATCCTTGGATGCCTTACCACGAAATTTTTCCACAACAGCTTTCAAAAATTGTTGGTTGCTTACCAAATGAAGTTGTTGTGATGAATCAATTAACTGTTAATCTTCATTTGTTGATGGTTAGTTTTTATCGCCCTACAAAAACAAAATACAAAATTATTTGTGAAACAAAAGCATTTCCAAGCGACCAATATGCGTTGGAATCTCAAGTAAAATTTCACGGTTTTGATTATGATGATGCAGTAATAGAAATTGCCCCAAGAGCAAATGAACACTGCATTAGAACAGAAGATATTCTTGCAGCAATTGAAGAAAATAAAGACAGTTTAGCATTAGTAATGTTTGGTGGCGTAAATTATTATACAGGTCAGGTGTTTGATATGAAATCAATTACTGCTGGTGCACATAAAGTAGGCGTTTTATGTGGTTTTGATTTAGCACACGCAGCAGGAAATATTGAATTGCATTTGCACGATTGGGAAGTAGATTTTGCTTGCTGGTGCAGTTATAAATATTTAAACAGTGGCCCAGGAGGCGTTTCAGGAGTTTATATTCACGAGAAACATAGCACCAATACAGACTTGCAAAGATTTGCTGGTTGGTGGGGTTATGAAAAAGAAACTCGTTTTAAAATGGGCAAAGGTTTTAAAGCTATGCCAACTGCCGAAGGTTGGCAATTAAGCAATGCTCCTATCCTATCAATGGCTGCACACAAAGCTGCATTAGATATTGTTGAAGAAGCAGGAATGGCAAGGCTTTCAGCCAAAGGAAAAATGTTATCGAATTATTTATTGTTTGTTATTGATGCTGTAAATACCAATCAAAATATACAAATTATTACGCCAAGAGATGAAGCAGAAAAAGGTTGTCAGGTTTCAATGTTAATGAAACAAAATGGCAAACAAATTTTTGATGAATTAACCAAGCAAGGTATTATTGCAGATTGGCGAGAACCCAATGTAATTCGTATTGCACCAGTGCCTTTATATAATAGTTTTGAAGATGTGTGGAAGTTTGGTGATATTGTGAACAGAATAACAAATTAGTTTATTTCAAACACCCCTTGGGTTTGCTATATGAAAAAGAATACAACAATTATAGGGTCTGGATTAGTAGGCAGTTTACTAAGTATTTATTTAGCCAAACGTGGTCATAAAGTTACAATTTATGAACGTCGTGGTGATATGAGAGATCAAAAGATGAGTGCTGGACGAAGTATAAATCTTGCATTAAGTGATAGAGGTTTACTTGCATTAGAAAAAATTGGCTTAGCAGATGAAATTAGAAAAATCTCCATTCCAATGCATTGCAGATATATTCATAATGTAGATGGAACAACAGTTACACAACCTTATGGCAAAGATGGTCAGTACATAAATTCTGTATCAAGAGGAACTCTGAATATGAAGTTGATGGACTTAGCCGAACAGAATGGTGTTAAAATAAATTTCGATCACAAGTGTACCAATATAAACTGGAAAAAAAATGAAGTTACGTTTGATAATTGTTCTCCTTCAACGGACGATTGTCAAGAAATAGCTATTGATTTTGATTTACTTTTTGGTGCAGATGGAGCTTTTTCAACAGCACGTTTACACCATCAATTACAACACGAGAAATTCAATTATCAACAATATTATATCGACTGTGGTTACAAAGAGTTAACCATCCCTCCTACTACCAATGGAGATTTTGCAATGGAGGTAAATGCCCTGCATATATGGCCCAGAAAGGATTATATGTTGATTGCACTACCAAATTTAGATAAAACTTTTACTTGCACTCTGTTCTTTCCTTTTGAGGGAGAATTATCTTTCTCAAACCTTGACACTAAAGAAAAGATTAAAGATTTCTTTTATACAAACTTTGCAGATGCAGTTCCTTTAATGCCAAATTATATGGAAGAGTTTTCTGCGAATCCGACATCTGCACTTGTTACGGTGAAATGCTTCCCTTGGGTTCGTGAAGATAAGTTTGCTTTGATTGGAGATGCTGCTCACGCTATTGTTCCATTCTTTGGACAAGGTATGAATTGTGGTTTTGAAGATTGTAGAATATTGGATGAATTAATTGATAAATATGATGAAAATTGGGAATCAATTCTTCAAGAATATCAAACATTACGCAAACCAGATGGTGATGCAATAGCAGATTTAGCTGTAAATAACTTTACTGAAATGCGTGACAAAACTGGCAACAAAACATTCCTCTTACAAAAGAAAATTGAAGCACGGTTGCACGAAAAA
>JANYEB010000200.1 GCA_025363355.1 Chitinophagaceae bacterium
ATTTTTTGCTCAACTTTTGTATCAAGACAAAAGTTGAATAGAGTGCCTATGCAGTAAAAATCCCTCTAGTAACCACTCACAATTTTATAAGTAATACAATACACTCAACACACCATATTTGCACAAATTTTTTTATAGTGACTAAACAACAAAAGCTGATTCTTTTTATTCTAACAAGCATCAATTTTACACATATACTAGATTTTATGATTATGATGCCATTAAGTAATTACTTAATGCCAGCATTTAAAATTACACCAGAACAATTTAGTTATATAGTGGCTGCGTATAGCATTAGTGGTGGTATTAGTGCGTTTATTGCTATGTTTTTTGTAGATAATTTCGACAGAAAAAAAGTGGTACTTTTTGCCTACACTGGTTTTTTAATTGGCACACTTTGTTGTGGTATAGCCCCAAGTTACATTTTTATTTTATTAGCCAGAATTGTTGCAGGTGTTTTTGGTGGGGTTTTAGGAGCTCAGGTAATTAGTGTAGTTGCAGATAGCTTTAATTATGAAATACGAGGTAAGGCAATGGGTATTTTGTTTGGTGCATTTTCATTGGCATCAGTTATTGGTGTGCCACTAAGTTTAACACTTGCCGATATGTTTGGTTGGCACGCACCTTTCTTTTTTATTGTGGGTTTTGGTGTAATTGTACTATTTTGTATTTATAAATATTTGCCTTCGTTTAATCAGCATTTAGTCAATAAAACTAATAATAGCAATAACGTTTGGAACACTTTGCAGCAAATTGTTTTTAAACGTGCAAACCTTATTGCTTATGCTTTAGGTGGCACATTAATGATGGGACATTTTTTAATTATTCCATTCCTTAATCCTTATATGCAGCACAATGTTGGCTTTAACGAAAACCAAAGAAAATTGGTTTATATAGTTGGTGGATTGGTTTCTATTTTTAGTGCAAGATTTGCAGGCAAACTTTCTGATAAATATGGCAAGCACACCATATTTTACATTTGTGCAATAGCCAGTTTAATTCCAATTTATATTGTTTCGCATTTGGGTGTAATGCCCTATTACTATGCTTTAGTTATAACAGGTATTTGGTTTGTTTTTAGCACAAGTCGTAATATTCCTGCACAAGCAATTATCAGCAATATAGTGCCACCACACCAGCGTGGAAGTTTTCAAAGTTTTAATAGTTGTGTAACTTCAATATTTATTGGTTTGGCAAGTTTAATTGCAGGAAAAGTTGTTATTGCAGATGAAACAAAAAAACTGCATCACTACGATACACTTGGTTTAATAAGTATGAGTGTAGTTGTTATTGCTATTATCATAGCTTATTTTATTCCAAAGCAAGCAGCCAATAAAGTAAAAAGCTAATCATTTTATATACAACTCAAACAAGCTAATAAATTTATTTACTGCTTAACACCTGCTGTCTTTAGTTTGTAACTAAAGACAAGTTTCCATTGTCATCAAAAAATAGTATTAAAAAAATCTTCAAATACAGGGTAATGTGTAAGATTTTGAGTGTTTTGCTCCCCCTCTCCATTTGGAGAGGGGTTGGGGGTGAGGCTCATTTCGGTTGGTGAGGACACACAGCCGATAGAGCATTGTCTATCCCCGGCATCATAAAAACAACGTTAAAAATTTGAACTAATATAAAATCCGTTCAATCCGTATCATCCGTCTTCCAACTACCATTTCTTTACAGATAACACACATTTCTTCAATGATAAATACCATTTCTTCATCGATAACATCAATTTCCTAGATGATAACATTCATTTCTTAGTAAATAAATACAATTTCCTTTTAGATAACAGTCATTTCTTTAGCGATGAACGTCATTTCTTTATAAACAATAAGCATTTCCTAGATGATAACATTCGTTTCCTTACAGATAAAAAACATTTCTTTACTATCAACCACTAACTACTAACCACTAACTACTCACCACTTATTCCTATTTTAGCCGCCGTTACACAAAACAAGCAAAGCAATTAAAGATTAATGTACGCCATTGTAGATATAGAAACCACAGGAGGACACGGCACCAAAAACTGCATCACAGAAATAGCAATTGTATTGCACAATGGCACCGAGGTTGAAGGCAAGTTTCAAACCCTTATTAATCCTGAGTCTCCCATTAATTGGTATGTGCAAAATATGACAGGTATCACCGATGCAATGGTTGCCAAAGCACCAAAGTTTAATGAGGTTGCAGAGAATATTTATAACCTAATTAAAGACAGAGTTTTTATTGCACATAATGTAAACTTCGATTACAGTTTTGTTAAACAGCATTTAAAAACCGCTGGCTACGAAATTGATTTGCCAAAAATTTGTACTATTAAACTATCACGCAAAGTGTTTCCTGGGTTACCAAAATATGGTTTGGGAACATTAAGCAAGCATTTTAATATTGTAAACACAGCAAGGCATCGTGCTATTGGAGATGCAGAAGCTACTACTAAATTGTTTGAGTTAATTATTGCAAACGATAAATCTGGCGAGATTAAACAACTTACAAAAAAAAGACAAGCAGCACAATACTTGCCACCAAATTTAGGTGTTAATTTTATAGAGCAAATGCCATCGCTTCCTGGCGTATATTACTTTCATAATAAAAAAGGAAAAGTAATTTATGTAGGCAAAGCTATTAACTTAAAAAAGCGTGTTAGCTCTCATTTCAGCAACAACAAATCCACCAAACAAAAGCAAGATTTTCTAAGAGAAATATACAATATCAGTTGGACAGATTGTAGCAGCGAATTAACTGCACAGATATTTGAAAGTGTAGAAATAAAAAGGCTTTGGCCACAGTTTAATAAAAGCCAAAAACACTACGAAAGACAGTATGGTATTTTTATGTTTGAAGACAGTAAAGGTTACCATCGTTTAGCAATAGATAACAAAAAGAAAATACTAAAACCACTTGCAACCTTTTCTTTATTGTTAGAGGCAAGACAACTATTATTTGAATTTGCTAATGAGTTTGATATACACCCAAGTTTATTCTTTTTAAGTAAAGAAATACCAGAGTCATTACCTACTACAAAACATCATAACAAAAAAATAAAAGCAGTAATTGATGCAGTGAATGCCACTAAACAAACTTACTTAGTGCACGATGGTTCTAAGCATTATATCTTGGTAGAAGAAGGTAGGTTTTATGGAATGGGGAAGATTCATATTTTAGGTAAAAAACCCAAGCTAAAAAAGCTAAAGGAACAACTTACACCATATCCCGAAAATTTAGTAGTGCAATCCTATATTAACAATTATATCATTAATAATCCTGATAGTGTAATAGTGTTGTAATAGATTTTTTTGTAACAACATTATAAAACAAATAAGCCGCAAACAATTCAAGGTTTCCCTCTACTTGTTTACGGCTTTTGTTTATTAATAGAACCCCTCTATTAACTAGTTTATTGCACAATGATCTTTCCGGTGTAAATCTTTTCACCTTTGTTTTCTAGGCAAATAATATATACACCTGTTTGAGCTGGCTTAATAACTTTATAAGTATTTTGTTGTGGTGTTGAATATATTTTTTGAGAAGATAATTTTCTTCCTTCAATGCTATACAAATCGATACTTGCATTGCCAGTTGTTGCATTATTTGTTTGTACATAGATGTAATCTCCTTGCACAAAATGTTGCACGCTAATTCCTGCACCTACATTAGCTTTAACTTGTATGGTTTTATAATAACTTTTCTTACCATCTTTATCTGTTTGAGAAATACGATAATATCCAAGACTATAAGGTTGTTTATCAGTAAAAGAAGAATTAGTAATTCCTTTATCTACTAAACCTTTTGCAGAAACATTACTTAAATACTCGAATGTGCTGCCATCGCTGCTTCTTTCAATTGTAAAATAACTATTGTTGATTTCGCTATTTGTACCCCATTGTAGCAGAACACTTTTTTCAACATTACTGCCATTGAAATATACCCAGTTAATTGGTAATGGTGTGCAATCTCCACTTGCAATTGCAGCGTTTATAGAAGCTGTGCTTAAAGCACCACTTGTTGTTAAAGCTCTGCCATAAAGTGTATCTCCAGTGTTTAAACTTATAGCACCATTATTGCAAACTATACTACCACTAAATACTGAAAAATTATCAATACTAACAGCACCTTCAATTTTCCAGAAAACATTTTTAGATTGTGCACCATTTTTTAAAATTACTTTAGAATATGTACTTGTTGCAAACGCTCCATTTACTTTAATTACAAATACTGCATTGGCATTACCTTGTGCATTAAGAAACACATTTCCAGTAAATGATGTAGCGGCATTTAATAAATAAGTATGTGGCGTTAATTCTAAATTATTACCAAACTGTACAGGATATAAAAGTTCAATATCTGGTGTAACAATATTCAAATAATTGTAAACATTTTGCAGATCAGCAGCACACAATGCAGTTGATACATCTGGTATTAGATGGATTTTTCCTGTAACTTTTAATGAATCGAACCCGCTTGTTGTTCCAACATTTGTTCCAACATCTCCTGTAACATAAGTTAGACCTGCGTTAGCTACAGTGCCATTGCCAGAAAATATACCATAGCAAGCAACAGAGCCAAGCACTGGAGATGGCGGCCCAGTTAGCACTAAAGCACCACAACCCAAGGGCATTGCAGCATTTGTATTGCTAATAGAAATAGCACCAGTTGTAGAAAGCACTCTTCCTTCTAAGGTATCATTAGTATTCATATTAATGGCTGCATTATTTGCAATCATTGTTCCTCTCATATATGTTGCAGTAGCCATATCAATTACTCCTTCTACTTTCCAAAAAACATTACAAGCCAATGCACCATTAATCAATTTAACTTTTGAATTAGCATTGGTAGATAAAGCTCCTTGTATTTGAAAAATGAATACTGCATTAGGGTTTCCTTTTGCATCAAGATACAAATCCAAATTCAATGATGTAGTGCTAAATATCTTATAAACCCCTGCAACTAAAGTATCCCCATTACCCAATAAATTAGATGGAAAAAAAGTAGGTGTTGCAATGTTTAATTGATTATATGCAATCAATAAATCAGCAGCACATTGAGCAGATGCACCATCGCCAATATGCATTACACCATTAACATTGCCAAAACCAGTAACAGGGCCATTATTGGTTCCCAAATTACCAGTAAGTTGCGTTGAGCCAGTGTTAACAACAGCACCATTAGATGAAAATGCTATAAAGCTAGCTGCTGTGCCTAAGGTTGGTGCTTGTCCAAAATTAGATTTTGGTGAAGCAAGAAATGCAATCGTAATTGCAATAAGTAGTAGATTTTTTTTCATTTTATTATGATTTAATTATTGTGAAACTTATGATGCAAAGATGTTTGCACACCAATACTTAAATCTTACACTACTCTTAACGATACTTACATAATTCTTTGAATAGGGGGAGTCGCGAGTAATAAATGGAGGATAGGGTTATCCTTTACAGAGTTCCTAACTCTATAAAGGTTTTGTGTAATCAATCTTAAGCAACTCAAAAAAAGTCTTTTCATCTAGTTCTTTCACTTCACCAGCTTGCATTCCATCAATTGTTGTATCTTCAATACTCGTTCTCACAAGCCTCATACATTTATGTCCAACATTAATAACCATTTTTCTAACTTGTCTGTATTTGCCTTCGGTTAAAGTAAGTTGCAACCAAGTATAATCGTGATATTGGCTCTTGATATAAGGAGATGGAAAGATGAAATCTGGTTCATCTATAATAGTTGCTTCGCAAGGTAATGATGTGTACATATCACCACCACGAGCTTTAAAAGTAACCCCAGTTCTAATTTTATTTAAAGCCTCTTCAGTCACTTTATGTAGCACCAAAACTTTATAGGTTCGTTTGTGTTTTTTCTTTCCTTCAAATAATAGTTTAGTTACTTTAGAGTTGGTAGTAAGCAATAATAAACCCTCAGAATCATTGTCTAATCTACCAATGGCGTGTGTACCTTCTGGAAAAATATAATTCAAATGACATAACAGCCTTGCAGGATGATCGCTAACAAATTGCGATATCATATTGTTGGGTTTATTCAATATAAAATATCTGTGTTCACTAGTCATTTTGCAATAATAGCTTCAATTCAAATACACAATGATATTTCAATATCAAGCAAAATGCTTACCACTATATTTGCAGCCATTTTAAGTGAGTGATGAATGGTAAACTGGTAAGTGGAAGCAATTTAATTCTATTTTACTGTGCCTTAATTCATAATTCATAATTCATAATTCATAATTTTAAAAATGGCTTTACAAGCAGGAATTGTTGGACTTCCCAACGTAGGTAAATCAACTTTGTTTAATGCAGTTAGCAATAGTGCCAAAGCACAAGCAAGTAATTATAGATTTTGCACTATTGAACCTAATGTAGGACTGGTAGATGTTCCAGACGAAAGATTGGATGTTTTGAAAGAATTGGTGCAACCACAAAAAGTAATACCAACACAACTTGAAATAGTTGACATTGCTGGTTTAGTAAAAGGTGCTAGCAAAGGCGAAGGCTTAGGAAATAAATTTTTAGCAAATATTCGTGAAGTGGATGCCATCATTCACGTTATAAGATGTTTTGAAGACGAA
>JANYEB010000109.1 GCA_025363355.1 Chitinophagaceae bacterium
TATTATTTAAATAATTATTTTGCTACATAAATTAAATTTCTATTTTTGCATAAATGAATAACATTATTTTAAATAACAATTGGTGGCAAGCTGCATCTTCACATAGGATTCAGTCGGTATGTCTATAATTGTTTAATTATAAAATTAAGAAACCCGCTGTAATCCAGCGGGTTTTTTAATGTCCAAAATTTTAAAAATGAAGTTTAAATTTAAATCAGAAGTTTATCAGATGTTGAGTGATACAATCACTCCAGTTCAACTGTATTATCAAATTAGAGATTATTTTCCACATTCTTTATTGCTCGAAAGTTCTGATCATAAAAGCAAACAGAACAGTTATTCGTATATCTGTTTCAATCCTATTGCTAGTTTCATTGTAGATGAAAATTTAACTCATATAACTTATCCAAATAATGAAACCTCTGTTCTAAAAACAAAAGAAACAATAATAAAAAATGAATTGAACCTGTTTATTGAGAATTTTGAGTCAGAAAAAATACCTGTCGAATTTATTAGCAATGGTTTATTTGGATATACTTCCTATGATGCCATTCCATTATTTGAGAACATTGTATTTAAACCAGAATCATCTACTAAAAATTTCCCTTTAATTCATTACCAGTTATTCAAAAACTTAATAGTTTTCGATCATTATTACAATCAGGTTTATTGTTTATCACATTTTTTAGAAAACGAAAAAAGCAATCTTCAAGAGATTATAGATTTAATCTCAAATCGAACAATTGTTACACATTATTTTAAAACTTCATCGAATGAAACTTCAAATTTTACTGATGATGAATTTTTAGGAATTATTGATAAAGGAATTGATCATTGCAATATTGGAGATATATTTCAAATTGTTTTATCAAGAAAATTTCAACAACATTTTAAAGGAGATGAATTTAATGTTTATAGAGCTTTGCGTTCGATCAATCCTTCTCCTTATTTATTTTACTACGACTATGGTCATTTTAAAATATTTGGTTCTTCTCCCGAAGCTCAACTAATTATTAAAAATAATAAAGCAACAATAAATCCTATTGCTGGAACATTTAAAAGAACAGGAAATACAGAAGATGATTTAATACTAAGCGATGCTTTATTAAATGACCCAAAAGAAAATGCCGAGCATGTTATGTTAGTTGACTTAGCAAGAAATGATTTAAGTAAACATAGTGATACAGTTAGTGTTGATAGCTATAAACAAGTTGAATACTATTCTCATGTAATTCATTTAGTTTCTAAAGTAAGTGGGGTATTAAATAAAAGTTATAACCCAATAGAATTATTAGCTGATACTTTTCCAGCTGGTACATTATCGGGTGCACCAAAATATAAAGCTATGAGTCTAATTAATGATTATGAGAAAGATAATAGAGGTTTTTATGGTGGAACCCTTGGTATAATTGGATTAGATAAAACATTGAATCATGCTATTTTCATAAGATCTTTTGTAAGTTATAACAACACTTTACATTATCAGGCAGGATGTGGAGTGGTTTCAAAATCTGATAAAACGAGTGAACTCAATGAAATCAATAACAAACTTTTTGCATTAAGAAAAGCAATTCAATTAGCTCAAAATATTTAATATGAAAATTTTAGTACTTGATAATTACGATTCGTTTGTATACAATTTGGTGTATATGCTAAAGAGTTTTAGCAATGTAAATGTTACTGTAAAAAAGAATAATCAATTACAATTAGATGAAGTGAAAGACTTTGATAAAATTTTACTTTCTCCTGGTCCTGGTCTCCCAAAAGATGCTGGTATTATGCCAGAACTAATAACAACTTTCGCTTCTTCAAAAAGTATTTTAGGCGTTTGTTTAGGTCATCAAGCAATTGGAGAAGCATTTGGTGCAACATTATATAATCTTCCAGAACCATTGCATGGCATAGCTTCTACGATAACTCAAACTCAAAAAGATTATTTGTTCAAAAATATTAATTCTGAATTCGTTGTTGGACATTATCATTCGTGGGTAGTAAATAATCAATCAAAATCATCCATTGAAGTTTTGGCATCTGATCAAAATAATAATATTATGGCTTTAAAACATACAGCTTATGATGTTAGAGGTGTTCAGTTTCATCCTGAATCTATTCTTACACTAAATGGATATGAAATTATTAAAAACTGGATGTCACATTAAAATAAAACGCATGAAAATTATTTTAGAAAAATTATATCAGCATCATACTTTAACAAAAACTGATGCAAAAAAAATACTGATAGATATTGTTTTAGAAAAGTATAATCACTTTCAAATAGCTTCTTTTTTAACAGTTTTAATTATGAGAAAAATTACTGTTGAAGAGTTAAAGGGATTTAGAGAAGCATTATTAGAATTAATGATTGAAGTAGATTTAAAAGCGTATCAGCCTATGGATTTATGTGGTACTGGAGGTGATGGAAAAAATACATTTAATATTTCAACTCTCACAGCTTTTATTGTTGCTGGTGCTGGAATTACAGTTGCTAAACATGGTAATTATGGTGTCTCGTCTATTTCTGGTTCATCAAATGTTTTGGAATATTTAGGAATTAAATTTCAAACTACACAAAGCAAATTAGAAGAGCAAATAGAAAAAGCCAATATTTGTTTTTTGCATGCACCACTTTTTCATCCTTCCTTAAAATATGTTGCACCCATTCGTAAACAGTTAGGTGTAAAAACATTTTTTAATATGCTGGGTCCATTGGCAAATCCTGCAAAACCAAAAGTGCAATCAACAGGCGTTTTTAGTTTAGAACTTGCAAGAATGTATCAATACATTTTGCAAGAAGATGAACAAATGAAATTCAGCATCATTCACAGTACAGATGGTTATGATGAAATTGTATTAACCAATTCTTGTAAAATAATTTCGAATCAAAACGAAAAAATAATAACAGCAAATTATTTTGGTTTCAATGCCATAAAATCTAACGAAATATTTGGCGGAAATTCAATTGAAGAAGCTGCTAAAATTTTCATGAATATTATTCATGGGAAAGGAACTTTAGCACAAAATAATGTTGTGTTAGCCAATGCTGCTGTTGCTATTCAAACCTATCATCAACATTTGAGCATTGAAGACTCTTTGTCTTTAGCAAATGAATCTCTATTCTCATTAAAAGCAAAAAAATCGTTTGATAAATTAAAACAAATTATATGAATAGGCTAGAAGAAATTAAGGCACATAAGATTAAAGAAGTAAATCTTAAAAAAGAACTTTGTACTTTAAAGCAACTTGAAAGTAGTATCTATTTTAATAGCAAATGTGTTTCATTAAAAAAATATGTAGCTGATTCTAAACGTTCAGGCATTATTGCAGAGTTCAAAAGAAAATCTCCATCAAAAGGGTTTATCAACAAATATGCAAATGCCGAAGATATTACAATTGGTTATATGCAAGCTGGTGCATCTGCCTTATCAGTTTTAACAGATGAAAATTTTTTTGGAGCAGTTGCAAAAGATTTTAATAGTGCAAGAAAATATAATTATTGTCCTATTTTAAGGAAAGATTTTATTGTTGATGAATTTCAAATTATAGAATCTAAATCTATTGGAGCTGATGCCATATTATTAATTGCAAAAATTTTATCTCCTCAAGAAATAACAAATTTTACAAAACTTGCACATCAATTAGGCTTAGAAGTTTTATTAGAAGTTCATGATAAAAATGAGATTCTTTCTACACAAGAAATTAATGTTGACCTTATTGGTATTAACAATAGAAACCTAAAAAGTTTTGAAGTAAATATTGAACACAGTATTCAATTATCAGAATATATTAATCCGGAAATAATTAAAGTGAGTGAAAGTGGTATAAATAATACTGAAACAATTAAACTACTTAAACAGTATGGGTTTCAAGGATTTTTAATTGGAGAATATTTTATGAGACAAACTAATCCAGGTATGGCGTGTAGACAATTTATTCAAAAATTAAAATCATGAAAATTAAAATATGTGGAATGAAGTATGAAGATAATATGAAAGATATTTCTGCCCTTCAACCAAATTTTATAGGATTTATTTTTTATGATAAATCACCACGATTTGTACAAAATTTAGAATCAAATATTTTGCAACAATTACCCAATCAAATTAAAAAAGTTGGTGTTTTTGTAAATGCAACAATAAATGAAATTCAAGATAAAGTAAGTGAATATGAACTAGATTTTGTTCAACTTCACGGTAAAGAAAATGATGATTTTTGTAAAACATTACAACAGCAAAACATAAATATCATAAAGGCTTTTAGCATTACTGAACAATTTGATTTTAATTCAATTCAAGCATTTCAAAATTCTTGTCAATACTTTCTATTTGATACCGCTACAAAAAATTATGGAGGAAGTGGCAAATCTTTTAATTGGGATATTTTACAAAATTATCAACTCAATACTCCTTTCTTTTTAAGTGGGGGCATTGGTTTAGATAATATTAGTGAAGCATTAAACTTTAAGCATCCTCAGCTTTTTGCTTTTGATTTAAATAGCAAATTAGAAGATTATGCTGGTTTTAAAAATCTTCAATCAACAAAAAACATTATTCATAAAATAAGAAATCATGAAACAGTTTAAACCTGATATTAATGGATTTTATGGCGAGTTTGGTGGTGCATTTGTTCCTGAAATGTTATATGCAAATGTTCAGGAATTACAAGAATCTTATCTTGAAATAATAAATTCAAAAAGTTTTCAAGAAGAATTTCATTCTTTATTAAAAGATTATGTTGGCCGACCAACACCATTATACTTTTCAAAGAATTTATCGCATCAATTCAATGCTCAAATTTATTTAAAGAGAGAAGATTTATGTCATACTGGTGCTCATAAAATCAATAATACCATTGGTCAAATATTATTAGCAAAGCGTTTAGGTAAACAAAAAATAATTGCTGAAACTGGTGCTGGTCAGCATGGCGTTGCAACAGCTACGGTTTGTGCTTTAATGAATATGGAATGCAGTATCTATATGGGTGAGATTGATATTGCTCGACAAAAGCCTAATGTTGAACGTATGCAATTATTGGGGGCAAATGTTGTGGCTTCAACAAGCGGAAGTAAAACTTTGAAGGATGCAACCAATGATGCAATTAGAGCTTGGATAAACAATCCAACAGATACACATTATATTATTGGTTCTGTTGTTGGTCCTCATCCATATCCAGATATGGTTTCCATTTTTCAATCAGTTATCAGTAATGAAATAAAAAATCAACTTCAAGAAAAAATTAATAGAGACTACCCTGATTATGTTATTGCTTGTGTTGGTGGAGGAAGTAATGCTATAGGTGCATTTTATCACTTCATTGATAATCAAAAAACAAAACTCATTGCAGTTGAAGCAGCTGGTATTGGAATCCAAACAAATAAAACAGCAGCAACTATTGCATTAGGTAAAATAGGAATTATACATGGAAGTAAAACTTATTTAATACAAACTGAAGATGGACAAATTATAGAACCACATTCCATTTCAGCAGGTTTAGATTATCCGGGTATTGGTCCTGCACATGCATATCTACACGATACTTCAAAATCTGTTGTGGTAAGTATTACAGACGATGAAGCTATACAAGCTGCATTTGATTTGTCTAAAAAAGAAGGTATCATACCTGCTTTAGAAACAGCTCATGCATTAGCTTATCTACATAAAATGAAATTTAAAAAAGATGATGTGGTAGTAGTGAATTTATCTGGCAGAGGAGATAAAGATATGATGACTTATAAAAAATATTTATAAATAATGAATAGAATAACTGAACTATTTAAACACAAAGAAAAAAATATACTTTCTATTTATTTTACTGCTGGTTATCCAAATTTAGAGAGTACAACAACTATTATTGAATATTTAGATGAAGCTAAAGTTGATATGATTGAAATTGGAATGCCTTTTTCTGATCCATTAGCCGATGGTCCAACAATTCAAGATGCTAATACTATTGCTTTAAATAATGGAATGAGTTTAAAAATTTTATTAGAGCAATTGAAAGATATTAGAAGTAAAACACAAATTCCAATTTTATTAATGGGTTATTTAAACCCTATTATCCAATATGGTGAACCTAAATTTTTGCAAGAAATTCATAAAATAGGTATCGATGGATTAATAATTCCTGATATGCCCCTACCTTATTTTAAAACACATCTTCAAAAATTATATTATCATTTCAATATTGCACATGTGATGTTAGTTACACCTACAACAAGTGAAAAAAGAATCAAAGAAATTGATGAGAATACAAATGGCTTTGTTTATTTAGTTTCATCTAATAGCATTACAGGTAATCAACTACAAATTAATCATCTAAAAACATATTTTGAAAAAATACAACAACTTCAACTCAACAATAAAACCATTTTAGGTTTTGGTATTCATAATAAAGAAACAGTAAAACACGCATTTGAACATTGCAATGGAGCTATTGTTGGCTCTGCATTTGTGAAGTTTTTATCAAATAATAAAATCACTTCAAACAATATTAAAGAATTCATAAATAATTTAAGACTATGATTATTCAATTAGAACAAAATATTACAGCAAGCAATAAAGAAAAATTAAATAAGAAATTAGAAGAACTAAATGTTAAAGCATCTGACATTGTAACTCAACATCATCATTATGTAATTGGCATTGTAAGCAATGAAATTGATGTTAGAGTTATTGGAGAAATTGAAGGTGTAAAAGATGTATTTAGAGTAAACGATAGTTACAAATTAGTTTCTTCGAAATGGAAAGTTGATAACACTATTATTAATTTGGGTGATGGTGTAACTATTGGAGGAAAAGATTTTGCAATTATGGCTGGTCCTTGTTCCATAGAAAATGAAGAACAAGTAGAAAGCATTGTAAAATCCTTGATAAAGAATAATGTTAAGATTATGCGTGGTGGAGTCCATAAACCACGAAGTTCACCTTATGCTTTTAGAGGTTTAGGTATTGATGGCTTAAAAATGTTTTATAAAACTTGTAATGAAAATGGAATAAAAATTATTACAGAAGTAATGCAAGTTTCACAAATTGATGAAATGATTGATTTTATTGATATTTTTCAAGTTGGTGCAAGAAATACACAAAACTTTAATTTATTAGATGCTTTAGGTAAAGTAGATAAACCAGTGATGATAAAAAGAGGAATTTCTGGTACTATTGATGAATTGTTACAATCGGCAGAATATGTTTTTGCTGCTGGTAACGAAAAAATAATTCTGTGTGAAAGAGGCATTAGAACTTTTGAAAATGCATATAGAAATACTTTCGATATTAATGCAATTCCTATTTTAAAAGAAAAAAGTCATTTGCCTGTAATTGCAGACCCATCGCATGGCATTGGAATAAGAAAACATGTTTCAAAAATTGCTTTAGCTTCAATGGTTGCAGGAGCTGATGGTGTAATTGTAGAAATTCATCATGAACCTGAAAAAGCTTTTTCAGATGGAGCACAAACTTTGAGTTTTGATGAGTTCGATACTTTAGTTGAACAATTCAAAATACTTGAACAAGCTGTGTAAGTTCCACGTTTTAGTACTATTTAAAAGTAGATTTAATAATTACAATTGATAAGAAAGCAACAGTACTTGCGTTGCCTTCCAATTGTATTTTTTCTTATTTTCAAAATTGGTTGTTTCATACTGCTATGTGGTATTTTTCATTTTATAATTAATGGGTGATAACCCCATATAAAGAATCGCGTGGTCTGTTGTGATTATATTCTTGTTTAAACACTTCAACTTGTGTTCTATTACTTCGTCTATGTCATCAAACAAATAAGCATCTAAAACTGATTCTCAAAAGGTTCTATTAAATCGTTCTATAAAACCATTTTGTTTTGTTTACTTGGTTGTATATACTTGAACTTAATACCATTCATTTCATTCCATTGTTGCATTAATTTAGCTATAAATTCTAACCCATTATCCTTTCATATCTGTTGTGGTTTACCTTGCTTATTCATTAAATGACTTAGCACCCAAATTACTCTGGAACTTTTAAAAAATTGCGAAAACTATTATTTAAAGATGGTATCTACTATAACAAGCAAAAAGACGAAACTCGAACCACAAACCTCAATAGTTTATTATATTAACTTTGGGTAAAACCATCGCTTTCAGGCGAAGACAATACTAAGTTCGTTAGATGTAAATGTATAGAAAAGGTAGCCATATAATTTATGATATTAAGTACCATATAGTATTGATAACGAAGTATCGTAAGCCAGTCATATTGGGTGTAGTAGCGGAACGTTGCAGATAATCGGTACGTAAAGTATGTAAAGAGAACGAAGTAGAGATTATGAAAGGACATATATCGAAAGATCACGTTCATCTTTTTGAAAGTGTGCCTCCAACGATTTGTGTAAGTAAATTAGTCCAGTTGATGAAAGGTAGGATTTCAAGAAAATTGTTGATGGAAGACAAGAATTTGCAGAAACAGTATTGGGGACAATATTTGTGGGCAAGCCGATATTTTGTAACAAGTTCAGGTAACATAATAGATAAGATGGTAAAAGATTACATCGAAAATCAGGATGTTGAAAAGGATGATGATTTTCGAATTTCTGGTAATTAAGTTAGCTTCGGCTAAAAAACAAAAGACTCCAAGGCTGTTTTACCTTGAAGTCTCTTTTGGTAGCCCCAGAAGGATTCGAACCTTCATCGTCAGAGCCGAAATCTGATATGCTAATCCATTGCACTATGGAGCCAATATTATTGCTAGAAGCAGTGCAAATGTAAAGGTTGTAATTGCTTTATCAAACACTATATCAACATACCTTCAATTTTCTTGAAACCTTCACTTGCCGATAATCCTTGCCATAAAATTTGATAAATAGTTTCTGCAATAGGAATCTGCGATTTTACATCTTCATTTTTAATATGTATGCACTTGCTAGCATTGTATCCTTCTGCAACCATATTCAATTCAAGCTGTGCAGCTTTAACACTGTAGCCCTTACCAATCATATTACCAAAAGTTCTATTTCTGCTGTATAAAGAATAGCAAGTAACCAACAAATCACCAAGATAAACAGATGACGAATAATTGATTTTTTTTTGTTCTTCTTCAGTTTCATTATTCCATACTAATTGCTTTAAAAAACGTACCATTTCATCGGCAGTGTTTGTAATGTAAACACTTAAAAAATTATCGCCATATTCTAAACCATGAGCAATACCTGCACCAAGTGCATAAATATTTTTAAGTATAGCAGCGTATTGAACACCTACTACATCGTGGTTGGTAACAACATTGAGATAATCTGTTTTAAAATACAGAGCAAGCTGTTTTGCCATATTTTCATTCATCCCACTAAAAGTTAAATAACTTAATTTTTCACTAGCCACTTCCTCGGCGTGACATGGCCCTAAAACAGTGAAATAATTTTCTATATCGAAATCAAATTCCTCAAATAGAAAATCATTTAGCAATTGATTTTTTGTTGGCAAAATTCCTTTAATGGCCGAGATTATTTTTTTGCCTTTTAAAGCATTTTTATCCAACTGTTTTAACGCAGTTTCTGCATAAGCAGATGGAGTGGCAATAACCAAAACGTCACTATTAGCAACTACTTCAGTAATATTGCTACTTAAAGAAAGTTGTTGAACGTTAAAGTAAGCACTGTGTAAATAATGTGGGTTATGCCTGCGAGTTTGTATGGTTTTAATAGTGTTATCATTTCTAATCCACCAATTAATATTATTGCCATTATCGGTTAAAAGTTTTGCCAAAGCAGTTGCCCAGCTCCCACTTCCTATCATTCCAAATTGCATAGCAGTTATATTTGTTTTTGCAAATGTAATTGTGTTTGCACGCAAAGAAGCAAAGACGCAAAAGAAAGAAATATCAATCAACATTGTGTGCAATTTTGAACATTAAACTTTAGACTATTTTATATGAAACCAATTTACTGTTTACTACTCACTATTTATCTTTTCTCTTGCACCACAAAAAACAACTTGCCTACTATTGCATTCATTGATGCATTTGAAGACAATACTATCGACAAGGCAAAGCAAGGTTTTTTTGATGCACTTAAAAAGAATGGGTTTAGTGAAGAACAAAAAACAATCAATGTAATTTATCGAAATGCACAAGGAAGTGATATTACGTTGAATCAAATCATTCAATATTGCAAAGCTCAAAAGCCAACATTAGTAGCTACTTGTCCAACAACACCCACTATTGCTGCATTGCAGAATATTAAAGATGTACCTGTGTTTATGATGGTAGCCCCACGACCAGATTTAATGAAGCTGAACAATAAAGATGGCAGCATACCTGTAAACCTTTTTGGTGTTGGTGATGATTTTAGTTATATAGATACTTCTTTTAGAATGATACCACAATTACTTGCTAAAAAGGAGAAGCTTAAAGTAGGAATGATTTATAACCAAAGTGAACCACAAAGTGTGGATGCACTAAGTCATATTAAAACTTTAGCAGCCGTGTTAAATATTGAAGTAATAGCATTGCCTGTAAATGCAAGTGCAGATGCACAATTAGTAACTCAGTCTTTATTGTCACAACATATTGATGCTTTTTTTGCTAATCCCGATAACGTAGTTTTCGCATCTTTCGAGACTATCATTAAATCTTGCAATAATGCCAAAGTGCCTGTATTTACTAGTGAATCAGGCTTAGTTGCTCGTGGTGCTGTTGCTGCATATGGTGCTGACATTTATCAATGGGGCTATCAAGCAGGAGAACAAGCTGCACAACTATTAAAAACAAAATCGACCAATGGTTTGCATTGGGAAATGGTGAAGTTGAGGAAGAAGGTTTACAATGCTAAAACTGCACAACAGTTTGGGATTATTGTGGGAGGTGGGTTTGAAAAGATGGATTAAATAAAAAGCCTCGAAACTTTTATGGCTTCAAGGCTTTTATTATTGTTAATGTGTAACAGTTTCTAGTTCTTCAGGTTTGTGTTTATACTTAAATACTAAAGGGAAAATAATTCCAATTACAAGAGCATAAGCGGCAAAAACAAACCAAATGCTTTGCCAATCTCTTGAAATAATTTCTTTTGTAGCTTCATTAGTTTTAGTGTAATAATCAACGATATAACCACTTCCTTTTCCACCAATATATGCACCAAGTCCATTGGTCATAAACATAAACAATCCTTGTGCTGATGCCCTAATGTTATTTGGAGCCTCTTTCTCTACGAACAAAGATCCTGATATATTAAAAAAGTCGAAAGCCATTCCATAAACAATCATTGATAATAGTAACAGTGGTAAACCTGTTCCTGGATTGCCAATTCCAAACAAACCAAATCTAAATACCCAAGCAAAAATGCTCATCATCATTACTTGTTTAATACCAAATTTTCTAAGAAAAAATGGGATTGCAAGAATGAATAGTGTTTCAGAAATTTGCGAGATAGATAAGGTTAATATTTCGTGTTTTACAACAAACGAATCTGGATATGTTGAAGCAAAACTGCCTAAAAAAGAACCTCCAAATGCGTTAGTAATTTGCAGTGCAGCACCTAATAACATTGAGAATACAAAAAATATAGCCATCTTTTTTTGTTTGAATAGAACAAGTGCGTCCAAACCGAGAGATGAAATAATAGATGTTGATTTACCTGTTTTGCTTGGAGGGCAAGCTGGCATTGTAAATGAATATAAACCCAAACAAATAGCAGATGTTGCACCAAAAAGTAGCTGAATATTATTGCTCTTCCAACCTGTTAAATCAACTATCCACATTGCAATTATAAAACCTACTGTACCCCAAGAGCGAATGGGTGGAAATACCTTAACAACATCGAATCCTTTTTGCGACAAAACATTATATGATACTGTGTTTGTTAGGGCAATTGTTGGCATATAAAAAATCGAATTCAATAGCATAATCCAATAAAACATATCAGGCGTTGTTACTGTTGATGCCACGATTAATAAGCCACCACCAATAATGTGGCATAAGCCTAATACTTTTTCTGCGTTTATCCACCTATCTGCTATAATACCCATTATTGCAGGGCTAATTAAAGATGCTATACCAAGTGTGCCAAATACTGCACCAATATCTGAACCTTTAAAATGCAATACTCCTCCTAAATATCCACCAATGGATATTAGCCAAGAACCCCAAACAAAAAATTGAAGAAAATTTAGTAGTGTCAAGCGGAATTTAATATTCATATACAAGTGTTAGTTTAAAGAGGGAATGAAGATAAGGGGATTTTATATTTAGAACAGATTGGTTAACTAATTAATCTCAAAGCCTCTCTTTTGCTGAGTGGGGCAAGTGGATGATTAGATACAAATTGAGTCACCCATTCAGCATCAGTTTTACTATATTCTCTTAATGCCCAACCAATAGCTTTCTGAATAAAAAACTCTTTACTGGTATTGCAATTTAAAATGTATTTAGCAAGTAAATCGGTATTTGTTTTTTGTTTGTATGACTTCTGAAACATAATACTGCTGCGTTGTAGCCAAAAATTACTACTACTGTTCCATCTGTTTGTTATAGGAATTATTTGATGTGGATATAATTGAAAATTTGAACTGAGTATAAGTGATGCAATGCTGTCAACTGTATCCCACCAGCTTTTATTTACAATGCAAAATTCTGCCAGTATAATAATATCCTCTGTCCAGTGTTTTTTATGAAAAGCAATTAATTCCTGACCAATATATTGATATTCTCTATAAGGCATTTTCCATAATGCTTTCACTGTTTTCTCTAATTCTTTAGGAGTTAATATGCCAACTTCCTTGATATAATCTGAGCTTATTTTTCTTCTTTCAGTTGTATAAATTCCATAGAACTTAAACTGGTTTTTCATATATGCTTCAGCACCTTTAGCATTTTCTGGATTTGCTAAAAACAAAAATCTTTCTTCTAATTCAGAAATATTAAACTTCATAAAATTTAAATTAATATCAAGTTATATTGGATCTACGTCTGCAACAATACTTACACTTTTATAACTAGGATGATTTTGTATAATAATTGATTGCTGTTTAATCTGCATTTTGCAATTATCAATTAACTTAGCATTTTTTGGCAGCTTAAGCTGTAACTCCCATAGGTATTGGTTTCTAACCCTATCAACTGGGGGTTGTGCTGGTCCATTGATACAATCTTTAAAAGAAGTTTGTAAACCCTTAATCATAATATTAGCAGCTTCCTCTGCAATATGTTTCTCCTTGTGTTTAAAAGTTAAATTGATAATTCTATAAAAGGGTGGATAATGATATGCTTTACGACCTTCAAGTTCATAATTAAATAACTTATCATAATCGTGTGCTTTCACAAAATGTAATACAGGGTGATGCATATTACTTACTTGTATCAATACTTTTCCAATACCATCTTTTCTTCCTGCACGACCACTAACTTGTTCCATTAGTTGAAAAGCTCTTTCATTCACTCTAAAATCGGTGAAGTTTAAAATACCATCTGCATCAACTATTCCAACAAGATTGACATTCTCAAAATCAAGTCCCTTCACCACCATTTGTGTTCCTACTAAAATATCCAAACGATGTTGTTCAAATAATTTTATTAAAGTGTCGTGATCATTTTTTCCTTTTACAGTATCCAAGTCCATTCTTGCAATACGTGCATTGGGCAAAGCTTCAGCAACCAATTCTTCTAATTTTTCTGTACCAAAATTTTTAAATACAAAATCGTGAGAGCCACAAGCAGCACAGGTTTGAATAACAGGATAGCTAGTGCCACAATAGTGGCAACTTAATTTGTTTTTTGCTTTATGAAAGGTTAGCGTTACATCACAATGATTGCATTGAGGAATCCAGCCACAAGTTTTGCAAAGTATATAAGGCGAATAGCCTCGACGATTTTGGAATAGTATAGCCTGTTTTTTTTGATCGATGGTTTGTTGCAAAGCCTCAAGCAATTGTGGCGATAAAGGAATTTTTCCTTTATCTTTAGTAACAATTTTTTTCAGGTCAATCAACACAATTTCAGGCAACGCAACATTGCCAAACCTTTCTTCAAGTTTTACTAAAGCATATTTGTTTTGTGTGCAGTTGAAATAGGTTTCTATACTTGGTGTAGCACTGCCCAATAATACTTTTGCATTAAATAATGATGCATAGTAAATAGCTGCGTCTCTTGCATTGTATCGTGGTGCAGGGTCTTGTTGTTTATAGCTTGGGTCATGCTCCTCATCAATAATTATTAATTGCAAATTATTAAATGGAAGAAAGATTGCACTTCTTGCACCCAACACAATTTTAATATTGCCACTTTTTACTTTGTTCCAAATTTCTACTCTTTCATTAGGATTAAATTTGCTATGATAAATAGCAATATTGCCACCAAAATATTTTTGCAATCTGCGAATAATTTGTGCAGTTAAAGCAATCTCTGGCAATAAGTATAATACCTGATTGCCTTGTTGCAAATGCTCTTCAATTAGCTTAATATATAATTGTGTTTTGCCACTTGCAGTTACACCGTGCAGCAAACAAGTATTCTTTTCTTTAAATGAATTTTCAACTTGGGTTAAAGCCGTTTGTTGTGCAGCAGATAATTCAAAGACTAATGAAACTTCTTTAGGCAAAGCTTTAATTCTATCGGTTGCTCTTTTCTCGGCTAATAAAATGCCTTTATCTATAAGTGCTTTAAGCTGTGCTGCTGTTGCATTTGATTTATTCAGCAAGGCAACTTGTGTTACTTCTCCCTCAGTTTTTATTAAGTGTAAATAGGAGAGCAATAGCTCCATTTGCTTTGGGGCTTTGCCAAAATTATTCAGCAAATCACTTAAAGCCTCATCGTTATTATATATTGGATTTAACAGAATATATGTTTCTGTTTTTACTTTAAACTTGTCCCTTAATTCTTCCCACACATAACAAACTTTTTTATCAATTAGTTTTTTAATAACTGGATATACATTAGATGAATCAAGCAATTGCTGTACTTCACTCATCTTTAATTCCTTCTTTATTTCAAGTGCTTGTGCTACTATATACTCACTATCTGTAAACAAACTGCCATCATTCAAATCTACTTCTGTTTCATCGTTCCATATAACAATTGTCTCGCTATTGAGCTTAAGATTTGCAGGCACAGCAGCTTGCATCACATCTCCCTCACAACACATATAGTATTGGGCAATCCATTTCCACAGATTCAATTGTTTTTGATGCACCAATGGCTCTTCATCCAGAATATTTAAAATCTCTTTTGGCTCAAACTTTTCGGGTTTTATTGTTGAAAGACTTTTAATAATGCCTGCATATTTTTTATTGCGTAATTGCACTTCAACCCTTTGCCCAATTTGTGCTTTATCTGCCCAATGTTTAGGGATGCTCCAGGTATAATTCAATGGCAATGCCAATGGAATAATTACCTGTGCATATAATGATGCTGTTGATGGAAAAAGAGATTGATTGTCTTTTTCATTAACTGCAAATTGCTTTAAATTATATGAAGATTGAAAACACATTGATGGTGGCGAATATAACAAATGCAATTTGTTAGCGATTCTAGTTTATAATTTCAGAATTCAATATTCTAGTATTTTCAGTTATGGTAGAATCTATTTTTATAACAATCTAAAAAGTGTTGCTTAAACCTCTACATAATTTTTCCAGTTATTTGAAACTTCAGTTGAATATTTTGTTAGACTATAAATTTTTTCCAATCTGCTAACATTTGTCCTTTCAATACTCTTGGAAATTTATGTTGACCACCAACTTTGCCTTTACTTTCCATAAAATTCATAAATGTACTCTCAGGTAAAACTGTAATAAATATTTCCTTTAAAGCAGACTTTCTTTCAACAGCATAATCGTCATTCAGCTCTTTAAGAGCATTGTCAATAGTGGTTTTTAGAAGAGATGTGTCTATTTTATCGTCACTGGCAATATACCAATGGTGTGCAAAAAAGTTGTTGTAAGGTTCGCCCGAAACAGTAAATTCTGGCAAACAAACATTAAGTTTTTCGCCAGCAATCTGAATAGCATTGTTCATATTATCAACACTCAAATGTTCTCCAACTAAACTTAAAAAATGTTTTGTTCTTCCTGTAATTATAACCTCACTATTATCTTTATCAACAAGCTTGATAGTATCGCCAATTAAATAACGCCAAGCACCAGCAGATGTGCTAATAAGTAAAGCATAATCTTTACCTTCTTCAATTTCGTGTAGCATTAATGGTTTAATATTAGGTAGCATATTACCATCACTATCAAAATTATCATCATCAAAAGGAACAAATTCAAGAAAGATATGTCCATTAGTTACCAACTTCATTCCTTTGCTAAATTGCTTGTCTTGAAAAGCAATAAAACCTTCACTTGCCAAATAGGTTTCAATATAGGTAATTGGTTTGCCTAATAATTTTTCAAAACCTTTTTTATAAGGTTCAAAGCTTACACCACCATGAACAAAAAAATCTAGGTTAGGCCACATTTCGTGAATGTTGTTTAGTTTGTATTTTTCAACAACCATTTCCATACACATTTGCACCCAAGCGGGCACACCAACAATAAAACCAATATCCCATTGTGGTGCTTTTTCTACTATTTCTCTAAGTTTTTTATTCCAATCTTTTTCTCTTGCTATTTTTCTGCCTGGCTTATAAAAAGGCTGAAACCAGAATGGCGATTTTTTAACTGTAATGCCACTTAAGTCACCAGCAAAATATCCTGCATTTTTTTCTAAATCTGTGCTACCACCTAGTGTTAACCAACCTCTTCCTGCAGAACTTAATGGAACATTTTCGTAATTTCTAAGGCTTAGTAATTGTTTAATCATTACAACTTTATTGCCTTTTAGTAAATCATTAGTTACAGGAATATATTTACTTGCTGCTTCAGATGTACCAGATGATAGGGCATAGAATTTAATTTTTCCTGGCCAACACACATCACTCATTCCATCCAAAGTTTTATGCCACCAATCTTTATAAATACTGCTATAGTTATAGGTAGGAACCAACTCTTGAAATTTCTTTCCAGGATGTTTTGCAACTAAAATTTCATCAAATTTGTATTGTTGACCAAACTGTGTAAACCTTGCTTTGCGTAACAATTTTTTTAGAACCCTAAGTTGTTGCCTGCGAATATTGTTTTCAGGCAGCCTTAAAGCTCTTGCAATTGTTTTGGGAATTTTGAAATCAATAATGGCCATTGGAACAGTTAGTTATTGCTGCGAAGCTAATGAAATGATCGAAGAATAAATTTTGAATCAGGTGCTAAATATCAATCCTAATACAAATCATCTAATTTCATTTTCAAATATTTAATAACACTTCTGTAGGTACTGAATAAAGAGATTCCAATACCAACAATCAACATTCCACTTACTATCATAATGTTCAATTGCATATTATGAATTTGTTTCAATTCAGGAATCAAACTTTCAACCCAAGTAACTAATGTAAATAATAAAACAATTGCAATTACAGAACTAATGAATCCATTAATGAGTGCAGTAATGCTCATTGGTTTTGCGATAAAACCGCGAGTGGCTCCAACCATTTGCATTGTTTTAATTAAAAATCTATTACTAAACATTGCAAGTCTAATAGTATTATCAATAATAAAAATTACAATCAAGCTTAAAATAATGGCAATCACTAAAAACACAATTCCCCATTTGCGAGCAACTTTATCCATATTTGAAACCAGTACAGGTGGGTAATTTACTTCGGTAATTTGATTGGTAAAATTATTCGTAATGGTGGTGGTGATTTTCTCTAAACTGTCTTTATTAACATATTCAGCTTTAGCATAAAAATCAATACTTTCAGGCAGTGGGTTCGCTTCTAAAATCTTTGCCCAATCTTCATTATTGTCATTATTCCAAATTGCTTTTGCAGCATCTTTATTTACGTAAGAAACGTTTTTTGCAAAAGGTTGGTCTTCTATAAATTTCCTAATTTGTTCAACAGTATCCTTATTCAAACTACGTAAATAGCAACTAATTCTAACATCTTCTTTAAATGCTTTCTCAATACCACGGGCATTTAAAAATAACCAACCCATAATACCCATCATTAATAGCACTAAAGAAACACCCACAACACTATAAATATAATTGGGGCGACTCTTTTTTAAACTTGTTTTTCCTGCAACTGCCATATCTAAATATTAAATTTTCTCAAAAAAACAAATGTACAGCAAACGCTTACATTTGCACAACTTTAAACGCTTTTAAAAGCACTTAAAGTATGGCAAGTTAATATTTAAGTTTTTAACTATTTGTTAGAATTTTCTTAATAAGCCGCACAAGCAATTATTACAACTTATACAACCGAGCAAAAAATGGAATATAATTTCAGACAAATAGAAAAAAAGTGGCAAGATTGGTGGAAGGAAAATAAAGTTTATAAAGTATCAAACACAAGCAATAAACCAAAGTATTATGTGTTGGATATGTTTCCTTATCCAAGTGGTGCAGGTTTGCACGTTGGGCATCCATTAGGCTATATTGCAAGTGATATTTATAGCAGATACAAACGCCTGAAAGGCTTTAATGTATTGCATCCTATGGGTTTTGATAGCTTTGGGTTACCAGCAGAACAATATGCCATTGAAACGGGTCAGCACCCAGCAGAAACTACTAAAAAGAATATTGAAACATTTAAAAGCCAGCTTGATAAAATTGGTTTTTGTTATGATTGGGATAGAGAGGTGCAAACCTCAAATCCTAACTACTACAAATGGACACAAAAGATATTTTTAGAATTATACAATAGTTATTTCTGTAATACCTGCAAGGCTGCTGTGCCTATCAGCGTGTTGATTGAAAAGTATGCAACCAAAGGCAGCAGCAATTTTACAGCAGAGCAATGGAATAGTTTTTCTGTTGCAGAAAAAGAAGAATGGTTAATGCAACGCAGATTAGCTTTTTCAAAATTTGGAGAAGTAAATTGGTGCGAAGCTTTAGGAACTGTTCTGGCAAATGATGAAGTAGTAAATGGAGTGAGTGAACGTGGTGGTCATCCTGTTGTAAAAAAGAAAATGAGGCAATGGTATTTACGTATTACTGCTTATGCTGATAGATTGCTGCAAGGCTTGGAAACAGTGGATTTCAGCGAGAGTATGAAGGAAATGCAAAGGAATTGGATTGGACGTTCAGAAGGGGCTGAAATTAATTTTGAAATAAGCCTCACCCCTAACCCCTCTCCTAAAGGAGAGGAGAACAATACCCCGATTTCTATAAAAACTTCTAATAAATCAAACTGGGATATTTTAAAAGATTTATCGCGTGAAAATAGAAAGCAACAAACAGAAGCTGAGGCTTTGTTGTGGGAAGAATTAAGAAATAATCAAACAGGTTTTAAAGTAAGAAGGCAGCATTGTATTGATAGTTTTATCACAGATTTTGCTTTCTTGAATGAAAAGGTTTTAGTAGAAGTTGATGGAGGCTATCATAATGAAACAGAACAAAAAAAATATGATGATGCAAGAACAGAATTTCTACAAGAACAAGGTTATACAGTTATTCGATTTACTAATGATGAAGTAAAAAACAATATCAAAGAAGTCGTTAGTAAAATAAAGGAAACGCTATCGTTGAACGCACCCCTCTCCTTTAGGAGAGGGGACGGGGGTGAGGCAAAAAAACTCACTGTTTATACCACTCGTCCCGATACCATTTTTGGTGTTGACTTTATGGTGCTTGCACCAGAGTTGGATTTGGTAAACGAAATAAAATCTGCTGAACAAGCTGCTGCTGTTGATGAATATATTACTTATGTAAAATCTCGTAGTGATAGAGAACGCCAAGCAGAAGTAAAACAAATTACAGGATGCTTTACAGGTGCATTCGCCATCAATCCTTTTAATCAAAAACAAATTCCTATTTGGATTAGTGAATACGTGTTGGCTGGCTATGGCACAGGAGCTATAATGGCTGTGCCTTGTGGCGATGAACGTGATTTTAAATTTGCCCAGCATTTTAATATTCCTATCACCAATATTATTGGTGAACATTTTAATGGAACAGAAGCCAATTCTACCAAAGATGCTGTGTTGCAAAACAGTGATTTTTTAAATGGTTTGATAATGCGTGATGCAATGAAGGTTGCCAATGATAAGATTGAAGAATTGGGCATTGGTAAAAGAAAAGTAAACTTTAGAATGCGTGATGCAGGCTTTAGCAGGCAACGTTATTGGGGCGAACCTTTTCCTATTGTTTGGAATAATGGTGTGCCAATAGCATTAACTGAAAATGATTTACCACTTGAATTGCCACACGTTGAAAAATATGGCCCAGGCCCCGATGGCGAAGGCCCTTTAGCCAATATAACAGAATGGATTTATCCTCCCTCTCCTTTAGGAGAGGGTCGGGGTGAGGCTGGGATGAGGCGAGAAACCTCTACAATGCCTGGTTATGCTGGTAGTAGCTGGTATTTTTTGCGTTATATGGATCCTGAAAATGACAAGGAATTTGTAAGCAAACAAGCGAGCGATTATTGGAATAATGTTGACTTATATATTGGTGGAACAGAACACGCTGTTGGGCATTTATTGTATAGCCGTATGTGGACGAAAGTCTTATTTGACCTAGGTTATATCAGCTTTGATGAACCGTTTAAGAAGTTGTTGAATCAAGGGATGATACAAGGTAGTAGTAGGTTTTTTAATTGGTATTCTTGGGGATTAATAGCAAGTGAAGATTTTGATAACTCATTATTGCCAAGAATTATTGTTTCATCAAACTTATTGGATAATGATAATTTAAGTTCAACACAATTAAAGGTTTTAGAAATTGCTAGAAATATTCTTAACAATTTTTTTCCGAACATAACCTTCAGTTTGTTGTCACCAACGTTTAATCGTTCACACGTTGATGTAAATATTGTTGATGGAATTGAATTAGATATTGAAGAATTTAAAAAATGGAAGAATGGTGAATATGTAAATGCTGAATTTATTTTAGAAGATGGAAAATATATCTGTGGTGTTGAAACAGAGAAAATGTCCAAATCAAAATACAACACAGTAAACCCCGATGAACTTTGTAATAAATATGGTGCAGATACTTTCAGAATGTATGAAATGTTTTTAGGGCCTGTTGAACAAAGCAAACCTTGGGATACAAAAGGTATTGAAGGTGTGCATCGTTTTATTAAAAAACTATGGCGTTTGTTTTTTGATGAAATAAAAGGTAAAGTTTGGAACGATGAAAAAGCAGCAGCAGATGAATTAAAAGTGCTACACAAAACCATTAAAAAAATTGATGAAGATACTGAGCGTTTCAGCTACAACACAGCAGTATCGGCATTTATGGTTTGTGTAAATGAATTGAGTGAGTTAAAGTGCCACAAAAAAGAAATATTGGAACAAGTGTTGATTTTGTTGACACCTTATGCCCCACATATTGCAGAGGAATTATGGAATGCTTTGGAAAACTCAACTACAATTCTTGATGCTTCTTACCCAACTTTCAATCCTGCTATTTTAGTAGAAAGCGAAAAAGAATATCCTGTAAGTATTAATGGAAAAATGAGAACTACCTTGAATTTTAGCCTTGATGCAGTACAAGCAGATATTGAAGCAGTGGTATTAGAAAACGAGATTGTAAAAAAATGGCTCGAGGGAAATCAACCTAAGAAAATCATTTTTGTAAAAGGTAAAATGATTAATGTGGTGATATAATGAACTAAATTCCCACTCCGAGGTCAAAAAATGGCAACTCAATACTATAAAATGGTTGCTCAGCAGTAAAAAATGATAGATCATTATCAAAAAATGGCTGCTCAGCATAAAAAAGTCATTACTCAGCACTAAAAAATGGTTGCTCAGTATAAAAAAATCATTCCTCGCAATAAAAAAATGGCTGCTCATAGGTGAGCAGCCATTTTTTATAGGTGATGGTGGGAATGTTATGCTAAAAATGCTGCTTTTTATGGCATTTTAGTGTAAACTGTCTAACTTTTCTTCTTCACCAAGCTATCAATCGGGTATTTAGCTTTCATTGAATCCATAATTGATGTTGCCCAACCTGTTAAAGTAGCTTTTTCTGCCTCTGTTAAAACTGCATCTTTATGAATCCAAGTATAAGAAGATAATGGCATTTCATTTTCTTTTATCTGTTCAATTAAGTCTTCCATTTTGTGATACTGCCTTCTTAAACGATAGGTAGCAAATTCATCAAAATTGATTTCTCTTTTGCCTTCCTTAATGTGATTGTTCAACCAAGAATAAACAGGCTGCACATTACTATACCAAGGATAAATTGTGTTATTGCTATGGCAATCATTACAAGCTTTTTTTAGTATCACATTTACATTTTCAGGCACTGCTGCAACTGCTGTTATTTGTTTGGCGGCATCAACAGCACTATTGTTTTTTGCAGGTCTTATAAACTGTAAAATAATCAGACAACCTAATAAAAACAACCCAATTTTCTTGATCATGATGTAGTTTTAATTGAGTGAATGATTATTTGTAATCATATACAACATAGCCCCAAGGTGCTAAGCTAATTTTTTCTCCAGCAACTATTTTGTCAGTTTTACCAGTAAATATGTTTGTTGCTTGTCCATTAATAATCTCATTCTTTGTAGTTGCTGTTTGTGCTGTATTTGATAAGTTTAAAACTACCAATACTTTGCTTTTACCTTGCTGTCTAACATAAGCAAAAATTGTAGCGTCATTATTGCTTGCAAGCTTTGTATAGCTTGCATTTGGTGCTAGTGCAGGATTGCTTTTTCTTAATGCAAGTAATTTTTTATAGAACTCGGCACGCTGATATTTTCCAAATGTTATAGTATCTTTTACAAAGAATTTAAGACTGTCTAAAAAAGGCTCTTCTTGTCCGCCATAAATTAAAGGCACTGAGTTTTTAATAGTTTGTGTTAGCACTGCAAAAGGAGCGTGAATATCGCCAGGCATTGTTCCAAAATCGGCAGCATTCCAACTATTTTCATCGTGGTTAGATGTAAAATACATTCTAATTTTATTTTGCATCATCACAGTATCATTTTTTGCAATCACAGAGTCTAAAGATGTTGCAGTTGTTTTGCCTTTTGCAATTTTTACCATTGTTGCAAAATCTTCCCAAGCATAGGTCATATCAAAACCATCTTTATGTAAACTTGGTTTATCGCCTTCGGCAAGCATCAGAATGTTTTTCATTTTCTTTAATTCTGTAATGGCTTTGCTCCAAAAAGCATCAGGAACTTCACCAGCTACATCGCATCTAAAACCATCAATATTGCTTTCGGTAATCCAAAACTTCATACAAGCAATCATACTATCAACCATCTGCGGATTTTTGTAGTTTAGTTTTCTGGTATCTGTCCAATCGTATTGACTAATTGCTTTGCCAGTAATACTGTCTTTAATATAAAAATCTGGATTAGTTTTAAGCCAATAATGATCTGCACCACTATGTGTAGGCACCCAATCTATAATTACTTTTAAACCCATTTCGTGAGCATGTTTTACCAAAGCTTTCCAATCTTCCATATTACCATATTCTGGATTAATGGCTTTGTAATTGGCAACAGCATAATAGCTTCCTAATTCAGTTGTATCACGCTTTCTATCTACTTTACTAATTGGATTAATAGGCATAAACCAAAGTGTTTGTACTCCCATTTCTTTAAGTCTATCAAGATGTTTTTCAAAAGCTTTAAAAGTTCCTTCAGGTGTGTATTGGCGTGTGTTTACTTCGTAAATATTGCCTTGCAAAATCCAAGCAGGATGTCCGTCAACGATTGCATTATCGTCAACTACAACTTCGTTTTTGGATTGATTACAAGATGTAATTAGGAATGATAATAAGATACAGCCAGCAATTATTTTTTTCATCGTTTTAAAATTTGGCGTGAAAGTAAGAAATAGTGTTCTAACAAGCATTACAAAAACCATTTTTTGCTCTTATGGTTGTGAACATTAAATTGCACGCCTTATGAGAAAATGTCTTCTCTTATTACTTATTATTTCTTTTACAGCAATCGTTGGCTGTAAGTCTGTGCGAAAAATAACTGATAAAGACAATTCAACAAGTTCTACTAACAGAAAGAAAAATCAACGTAAAATAGTTTTTATTGATGGCATTGAGATAACACCAGGAAGTGTAGTTAAATCTAAACATAAACCAGCAACAACAAAAAGTAAACCTGGTGAAATTATTGTTCCAGAAAATATTCCTACAAAATCTAAAATAGAAGTAGAAAAAGTAACGCAGCTACAAATTAAATATGCAGTTATATTAGATACTTATGTAGAAAATATCACCAACACCAATTTGTTTAATAAAATTGAGGAATGGTGGGGCACCAGTTATTGTATGGGAGGAACCACAAAATCTTGTGTTGATTGTAGTGCTTTTACTGGTACTATTATTAGAGATGTTTATAGAATTAATTTGCCAAGAACTGCATCTGAACAATATGATGCTAGCAACAAGGTTGATAAAGAAAATTTAAAAGAAGGCGATTTGGTTTTTTTTAAAACAAAGAAGGGATATGTTAATCACGTTGGCGTTTATTTAACTAACAACAAGTTTGTTCACGCATCTACAAGCAATGGCGTAATGATTAGTGATTTGAATGAAAATTATTGGCGTGGAAAATTTGCTGGTGGTGGAAGAGTTATTAATTAGTCTTCTTTTTTATCGAATGTGCTTTTAAAATAATCTTTAATCACATTGCTATCTCCTAGTTCCTCTTCCATATCACTTAGTTCGTGTTCCAAAGCTTTTGTGCTAATTTGAATTTCAAGTAGCGATAATACCATAGAACTCATTAACGAAAACATACTAATTGCAAACAACCAATGTGCAACAGATTGCCTGTTTGTAAAAATTAAGAACATACAGATAACACAAATTAAGAAACTGGTAACGGCTAAAATCTGCATAAACCTAATCATAGTAAGCCTTGTACGAAAATTTTTAATTTGATGAATAATGCTTGGTCTGCTGTTAACTTCCTTTCTATACCTCTCGTGCAAATTACGAATTAAATTAGATAAAGCTAAAAATCTATTGCTGTAAACAAGCATCAAAAAGGTAATTGCTGGAAATAAAAGTGCTGGTATGTTGATAGTTAGTTCCATAAAATCTATTTAGGTGCTTTCTTGTAAAGATATAGTACAACAAAACTAAAAATAAAATTAGGAATCCAAACTGCAATAGTTGGTGGTAAATTTCCTTTGGTAGAAAAGATAGTTGAGAATTTATCTGTGAGAATAAAAAGTAAAGCTATCAACACACCCATTGCTAAATGTGAGCCACTGCCTCCACGAACTTTTCTGCCAGCAACTACTGCACCCATTAAAGTTAAAATAATTACAGAAACAGCAGTGGCGTTTCTTCTTCCATATTCAACCAATAGTTCATTAATATTTTCTGAGCCTTTTTCTTCTTCAATCTTGATGTAATGTTTTAGTTCTGGAGATGTAAGAATATCTTTAGTGTATTTACCTCTAAGCAAATCTCTTGGCGTTGCAGCAAATGTTAGCTGTTGCTCTGCTGTTTGAAATAATTTTTCTCTAACAGTATCAATATCTCTTGTGATAATAGTTTGCAGTTTCCATTTATTTTTTTTACTGTCCCAAAACATTTTATCTGCTTTAACATTTTCAACCAATTTATTGTTCACTATTTTATATAAAAAACAGCCGCTACTGCTTTTTGTTGCAGTGTCATAATTATTAATAACAGCATAAGTAAATGAATCAATTTTTAAATACATACTTGCACCACGATCGTTAACAGTGCTCATTGTTCGTTCGTAAGATGAGTTAGCATCAATATATTTTGATTCAAACATTGTGCGTTTCTTATTGGCATTTGGTACAGTGTACATACTTGCAAGCAAAAGCAATAAACCTAAGAAAATACCCCCAATTAAATATGGTCGTAACCAACGATTATATGTAACGCCACTAGCCAAAATGGCAATAATTTCACTTCTTCCAGCCATTTGAGATGTAAAAAAGATTACAGCAATAAACACAAACAAAGGAAATAATAGAGCTGTCATATGGGGAATAAATCCTAAATAGTATTGACTGAATATTTGATATGCAGAAAGACCAGACCTTACAAAATCTTCTGCTTTTTCACTCATATCAATTACTACTGTGATAACCACAAATAGAAAAATGGCGAAAAAGAAAGTCTTGAAAAAATTTCTAATAATATACCAATCCAGTTTATTCATTTACTAATTCTTAAGTAAGATTTGCAAATATAAATGCAGAGAACTTGTAGCAACTAAACAGAAAGTTAATATTGTGGTAATTATCAATAACTACAGCCTATTGCTGAACTTAAATTCCTAGATTTTCAAAGTTCAATTTGGCGTATTCCTTCAAAAACAATATTAAATTTGAATATAAACACATCAACCCCTACATTTGCAACGGAATAAAGAAGTGCAGAAGGGAACGAATATCGTTCCCTTCTGCTTTTTTCAAAAGTGTTTAATTATGTTAACTCCCCTGGAGCAAATACAAAAATGGATTGATGAAATTTTAACAGAAGAGCCCGAGTATTTCTGTGTCAATCTTAAAATAAAGCCTACCAATAATATCAAGCTTTTTTTAGATGGAGATAATGGCATTACCATTGAAAAGTGTGTAAGAATTAATAGAAAACTATATAAACTTATTGAGGAAACAGCATTGTATCCTGAAGGTGATTTTAGTTTAGAAATATCTAGCCCAGGTGTAGATGAACCTCTTAAATTAAATCGCCAGTTTATTAAAAACGTTGGTAGGAATTTAGAAATTATCTTAAACGACGAAACAAAAAAAGAAGGTAAATTACTTGCAGCTTCAGAAACGGATATTACAATAGAAACTACTGAAGGCAAAGGAAAAAAAATGGTTATTGAGCAAGTTTTAATACCAATCGAGAATATTAAATCTGCTGTTGTTCAAATAAAATTTTAATAAAAAGCAAATCACAAAATAATTAAATCGTAAATAAAAATGGTATGGCAAGTATTAATTTAATAGACGCATTTCAGGAGTTTAAAGATGCTGAAAGTATAGATAGACCCACGATGATGAAAGTTGTTGAGGATGTATTTAAAACATTGCTTCGTAAAAAATATGGTAGTGATGAAAACTTTGATGTAATCGTTAATGCTGAAAAAGGTGACTTGGAAATTATTCGTAGAAGAATGATTATGGATGATGATGATGTAAATGATCCTAACGAAGAAGTATCTTACAGCGAAGCTATTAAAATTGAACCTGATTTTGAAGTTGGCGAAGAGCTACTTCAAGAAGTTGATTTGTATGATTTTGGTCGTCGTGCTATTCTTGCTGCAAAACAAACTTTAGCTAGCAGAATAGGAGATTTGAAAAAAGAAGCTCTTAAGCAAAAATATTCTGGTAGAATTGGAGAAATTGTTTCTGCTGAAATTTATCAGGTTTGGAAAAAAGAAGTATTGTGTTTGGATGAAGAAGGAAATGAGTTGATAATGCCTAAGTCTGAACAAATTCCTACTGATTATTTCAAAAAAGGAGAAAATACAAGAGCTGTTGTTGCACGTGTTGATATAAAAAATAACTCACCGGTAATCATACTTTCACGTACAAGTCCTTTATTTTTATCGAAATTATTAGAAATAGAAGTTCCCGAAATTTTCGATGGCTTAATTGCAATCAAAAAAATTGTTCGTGAACCAGGTGAAAGAGCAAAAGTTGCTGTTGAAAGTTATGATGATAGAATAGATCCAGTAGGTGCTTGTGTAGGAATGAAAGGTAGTCGTATTCATGGCATTGTTAGAGAATTGAAAAATGAAAATATTGATGTAATTAATTTTACTACTAATATTCAATTGTTAATTCAACGTTCATTAACGCCTGCTAAAATCAGTTATATGAATTTAGATACTGATAAAAAGCAAGCAGATGTGTATTTAAAAGCAGATCAGGTTAGTTTAGCAATTGGTCGTCGTGGTGTAAATATTAAGTTAGCTTGTGAACTTACTGGCTACGAAATTGATGTTTACAGAGAGGATGAAGAGCAAGTTGAATTGGTTGACTTTGATTTAGATGAATTTGCAGATGAAATTGATCAATGGATTATTGATGAGTTTAAACGTGTTGGTTGCGATACTGCTCAAAGTGTATTAAAACTAAGCGATGCAGAGCTTGAAAGAAGAACAGATTTAGAAAAAGAAACTATTGCAGATGTAAGAAGAATCTTACAAACTGAGGTAGATAGAAAAGATTAATAGGATAAATTGAAGATATGATGATGTAAAGTGATAGATGAGTTATAAGTTTGATAAATAAAAATAAAACAAAGAAGAAAAAATTGTGAAACAATTTTGAGTTTCTTCTTAAACAAAACTGAATGTCAGAATTAAAATTACCGAGATTATTGGCCGCTGCTAAAGAGTTCAACATTGGGCGTGATACCCTCATTGACTTTTTAGTGAAGAAAGGTTTTAGCAAAGATGATTTAAAAGATACTACTAAACTAAATGAAGGAATGTACCATTCTCTTCAAGTAGAATTTAGTAGTGATAAGGCTGCAAAAAACAAAGCAGACCAAGTAGAAATTCCAAAAGCTGGAGCTGGTGATGTAAGAAAGAAAAGAGATGAAGAAGATTTATCTATCTCTAAAAAAGAAGCACCAAAACCTGCAAAGGAAAAAGAAGTTGCACCAGTAGTTATTGAAACTCTTATTGCACCTGCACCTGTTGTAGAAATTGCTGCACCAGTAGTTGTTGAAAAGGTTGTAGAAGTTAAGGTTGAAAAACCAGTAATTGTTGAAGAAGTAAAAGCAGAAGCAGTTGCAGTTGTAGCTCCTACAGTTGTTGCTGAAAAACCTGTTGCAGAAACAATTAAAATTGAAGCTCCTGAATTAGAGGGACCTAAAATTATTACTAAGATTGATTTAAGTGCAATTGATTCTTCTACAAAACCAAAAAAGGTTACTAAAAAGAAAAAAGAAGAGGAACCTGTAGTTGAGGCAAAAATTGCTGAGCCTGCACCAGTAGTTGTTGCTCCAAAAGTTGTAGAGAAAGTAGAGCCAATTGTAATTGCACCAGCTAAACCAAAAGCTGTTGAAGATATTTTTAAAATGCCTGTTGAGCCAGAAGCTGCACAACAACCAGAATCACAAGAACAAGCCCAAGGTGTTATAGAAAATATTGAGGTTGAAAAATTGAGTGGCCCTAAAATTTTAGGTAAAATTGAATTACCAAAAGATAATGATACTAGACCAAAACCTTCAGCTAAAGATGATGTTGCTAAACGTAAAAGAATTCCTATTGATAAAAAAGGATCTAATATACAGCACGTAGATTTTAGAAAAGATGATAGAAGTGGTGCTGGCGATAATAGAGCTGCTGGTGGATTTAATCGCCCTAGTGGTCCAGGACAAAATAGGCCTAGCATACAAAGAGCAGGTGGAGGACAAAATAGACCAAGTGGTCCTAGACCAAATGGCCCTAGAATTGAAATTAGAAGAGACGATAGAGAGATTGATAAAAACGAGATTCAAGCTAAGATTAAAGAAACGCAAGCAAAACTTGCTGGTAATAGTGGTAGAGGTGGAAGAAATCTGAAAGCAAAAAATAGAAGAGACAAGCGTAGAGAAGCTGCCGAAAATGAAGGTAACGAAAGAGAAGATAATAAACTACAGGTTACAGAGTTTGTAACTGTTAGTGAGCTTGCAAACCTTATGGATGTTGGGTTTACAGACATTATTAGCAAATGTATGAACTTGGGAATAATGGTTTCTATTAACCAAAGATTAGATGCTGAGGTAATAGAATTGGTTGCTAGCGAGTTTAATTTTGAAGTAGAATTTACCAATGTTGATGATATAGAAGAAGATTATGAAGAAGATGAAGATAATCCTGATGAAATGGTGAGTCGTCCTCCAATTGTAACTATTATGGGTCACGTCGATCATGGTAAAACTTCATTACTAGATTACATTAGAAGTGCAAATGTCGTTGCAGGTGAAAGTGGTGGTATTACACAGCATATTGGTGCTTATGAAGTAACGCTTCCAACAACTGGAAAAAATATTACTTTCTTGGATACGCCTGGACACGAAGCATTTACAGCAATGCGTGCAAGAGGTGCAAAAGTTACAGATATTGCAGTAATTGTTGTTGCTGCCGATGATGCAGTAATGCCTCAAACAAAAGAAGCTATCAGTCACGCACAAGCTGCAAGTGTACCAATGATTTTTGCTGTAAATAAAATTGATAGAGATGGTTCAAATCCTCAAAAAATATACGAGCAATTGTCTCAAATGAATATTTTAGTAGAAAGCTGGGGTGGTAAATATCAGTCGCAAGAATTATCTGCTAAAAAAGGCTTGAACATCGATTTATTATTAGAAAAAATATTGTTAGAAGCAGAATTATTAGAATTAAAAGCAAATCCAAAAAGAGAAGGAAGTGGAACAATTATAGAAGCATCGCTTGATAAAGGTCGTGGATATGTTGCAACAATTCTTGTACAAGGTGGAACTTTAAACCAAGGAGATTTAATTGTATCTGGTCAATTCTATGGTCGTGTAAAAGCAATGTTTAACGAGCGTAACCAACGTGTTCAATCTGCACCTCCATCAACGCCTGTAGTAATTTTAGGATTGAATGGTGCACCACAAGCTGGTGAGAAATTCAAAGTGTATAGCGATGAATCTCAAGCAAAAGAAATTGCTACTAAGCGTTCTCAAATTATGAGAGAGCAAGGCTTACGTGCAAGAAAACATATTACATTAGATGAAATTGGTCGTCGTTTAGCTTTGGGTAATTTCAAAGAATTAAATATCATTATTAAAGGTGACGTGGATGGATCTGTTGAAGCATTGAGTGATAGTTTGCAAAAATTATCTACGCCAGAAGTTGCAATTAAAGTAGTACTAAAAGCAGTTGGACAAATCTCTGAAAGTGATGTATTGTTAGCTGCTGCATCGGATGCAATTTTGATAGGATTTAATGTTCGTCCATCTTCTCAAGCAAATAAACTTGCCGAGAACGAAGGTGTTCAAATTAAACAATACTCTATCATATATAAAGCTATTGAAGAGATTAAGAGTGCAATGGAAGGTATGCTTGAACCTAAGGTTGAAGAGCGTGAAGTTGCTACTGTTGAAATACGTGAAGTATTCAAATTTGATAAAGCAACTGTTGCAGGTTCTTATGTTACTGAAGGTAAAATTAAACGTGATCATAAGATTAAAGTTTATCGTGATGGTATTCTTATCTACCCAAGGCAAGAGGGTGGATATGCAGAACTTGCGAGCTTGAAGCGTTTTAAAGATGATGTGAAAGAAGTGAACAACAATTACGAATGTGGTTTAACCATCAAAGGTTTTACAGATATTCAACCTGGTGATACAGTTGTTGCTTATGAAGAAGAAGAAATTAAAAGAAGTCTTTAAAATAAAATAATATTAACGATAAGAAGCCACATCATTTGAATGTGGCTTCTTTGTTTTTAAAATATATTAATAGTGTTGTATGTATGTTAAAAAAATAAGTAACAAACAATACATCATTTCAATCTTATATTTTTACAACTCAAATTCGAACTATGATAAAAAAAATATTAAAAATTACAGGCATTTCTCTATTAGTTTTAGTTGGTTTAGCCTTTGCTATGCCTTATTTATTTAAAGGGAAAATAATTGCTTTAGTAAAAGAAAAAGTAAATAAAAGTATCAACGCAAAAGTTGATTTTAGCAATGTAGATATTTCTGTGTTTCGTCATTTTCCAAAGCTAGCTGTTGGTATCGAAAGCCTTACAGTTGTTGGTGTTGAGGATTTTGCAAACGATACTTTAATAGCTGCAAAACAACTTGATTTATCAATGAATTTGTGGAGTGCTATCACAGGAACAGAAATTAATATTTATGGTATTGATATTACAGATGCAACTATCAATACTATTGTAAACAAACAAGGTAAAGCTAATTGGAGTATTGTAAAACCTGATTCAACAGCAAGTTCAAACACAGAAGAAAAAAAGTCAATGAAGCTGAAGTTAGACCATTATAGTTTGCACAATGCAACAGTAAAATATAGTGATTATGTTGGCAATATGTTTTTAGATATCTCTAATATTGATCATAGTGGAAGTGGTGATTTTGCAGCTGATATTTTTACCTTGGTTACAAAAACAAATATAGAAAAACTAAGCTATTCAATGGGTGGTGTCAAATATATTAGCGAAGCTAAAACACAAGCTGATATTGACTTACAAATTGATACTAAGCAAATGAAATTTGATTTTAATACAGATAAAATCAATTTAAATGATTTAAAAATTGCTACCAAAGGTTACTTTCAATTGGTGAATGATTCCACTTATGGAATGGATATTTCTTTCAATGCCCCATCAACCGATTTTAAAAATATATTATCGTTAATTCCTACAATTTATCAAAACAGTTTTAGCACAATTAAATCTAGTGGTAATGCTATTTTCAATGGTTTTGTAAAGGGAAATTATAGTCCACAACAAATTCCTGCTTATCAGTTAAACTTGAAAGTTGATAATGGATTTTTTCAATACCCCGATTTGCCAGCACCTGTTAAAGACATAAATGTTGATATGAAAATTGATAATCCTGATGGTATTACTGACCACACAGTTATTGATATTTCTAAAGCTCATTTAAGTTTAGCTAGCGAGCCTTTTGACTTTAAATTATTGGTAAAAAATCCTATCAGCGATTTATATGTAGATGCTGTTGCAAAAGGGAAAATAGATTTGAGCAAGATTACCCAGTTTGTTAAAATGCCTACCATTACTAAGTTGCAGGGTTTATTGAATGCAGATGTTGCTATTAATGGAACAGCAAGTGCAATGCAAAAACAACAGTTTGATAAGTTCAATGCAAAAGGTGTCATTGATTTAATAAACTTTCAATTTGCCTCTAAAGATTATCCTGCTGGGGTTAGTTTAAACAGTTTGAATATGGCATTCACTCCAAAAAATGTAACACTAAATAATTTGGTTGGAAAGTTTATGCAAACTAACTTCTCTGCTAATGGATACATCAATAATATTTTGCCATATATGTTACAAAATAAACCATTGGATGGAGTAATGAATGTGAAGGCAGACAACATTGATTTGAATGCTTTAATGGGTGTTTCAACAGACACTACAAAAAAGGGAACAGTAGAAAGTAAACCATTTATTGTTCCAAATAATTTGAATCTTACTTTAAATACAATTGTTGATAAGATTCATTACGACAAGCTAGATATGGCAAACGTTTCAGGCAGTTTATTGATTGCTGGTGAAACTGTTAAAATGAATAATGTAAAAGCAAAAGCATTGAATGGAGATTTAGTAGTTAGTGGTTATTACTCTACAAAATTAGATACCAAAAAACCAGATATTGCTTTAACATATAATGTTACCAATGTTGATATTCAAAAAACATTTTATGCTTTTAACACCATTCAAAAACTAATGCCTGTTGGGCAGTTTTTAGCTGGCAAATTAACTTCTCAATTAACAATGACAGGTAAGCTTGGCGAGAATATGATGCCCGATTTAAATAGTCTAACTGGTAATGGTAATTTTTTAATGCTTGAAGGTTTATTAAGCAAGTTTACACCGTTAGATAAAATTGCCCAAACCCTTAGTGTACAGCAGTTACAAAATATTTCGTTGAAAGATGTGAAAACATTTTTTGAGTTTGCTAACGGCAAAGTTTTCATTAAACCATTTGCTGCTAAAGTAAAAGATATTGATATGGAAATTGGTGGCACACATAGTTTTACACAAGATATGGAGTACACTGTTAATATGAAAATTCCTAGAGCATTAATGGGTGCTGCTGGCAATAATTTAATTAATAATCTTACAACTCAAGCAACAGCTAAAGGCCTTCCAATAAAGATTGCTGACATAGTGAATGTGCAAGTGAAAGTTGGAGGAAGCATTAAATCACCAACTATAAAAACAGATTTAAAACAAACAGCAAATTCATTAGCACAAGATTTAAAACAACAAGCAACTGCCTTTGTTCAAAATAAAATTGATAGCACAAAAGCTGCTGTAACAGCTGCCATTAAAGACACTGTCAACAAAGTGAAACAACAAGTAATTAATGACATTAAAAATGAGGCTATCAAACAAATTTTTAAAACAGGAGACACTACTAATAATGACCCTAAAAAGAAAGCAGAAGATGCAGGCAAGAACTTATTAAAAGATTTGAATCCATTTAAGAAAAAGGGATAATACACAAATAAGCCACAGATGCTACATCTGTGGCTTATTTTAAAACTGCTACTTTGAACTTTATTTTAAATCTGGCATTAACACTTCATTACCCTTAATTAAGAATGATAATCTATAAAAGTCAATATTATCGGCAACCCACAAATCTTGCAGCTTCCATTCTCTAAAAGTATCGTTGCTAATAATTAAGCAATGATGTGTTTTTACATATTGAATAATAAAAATGTCTGCTGGACTTTCTTTGGGTGCTTCTAAATAAGTGTAGTTGTTTTTGATAGTTTGCAAAACTTCTCCATCACTTATTTTATGTCTTAAAGATGCATCAGCAATAATCGTAATATCAGTAAATCCTTTTTGTTGTAAGAAATCAACCACTATACTAATATTTTTTGCCAATATTTTTTTATCTGTATTTGAATTGCTGTTGTGTGCAACATTACTAGCATCAATTACTACAGCTCTATCTTGCAAACGATTAATTTCAAAAAACTCTCCATCAATATCATAAGTACCATACTTTTTTACTTGATTATTTTTTTGTAGAAATCTTGCTAAATCATCTAAGCTGCTAATGCTGATAGTGAACCAACTTGGCATTTCATTCGTTTCTGGATATTTATATTCTTGTATGGTGTTTTGCAAAATTGTATTCAATTTATTCAACGATACTTTTTTGCCTTCTTCAACTCTCGATAAAATAATTAATACTAATAATTCATCGTGCTTTTCATCATTTTTTCTCAGCACTTGTAAATCTGTGTATTTATGAAAGTCAACAGCATTTCTTATACCTATTTTTCTAGCAAGTTCTAATTCTGCAAAAGTTCTTAAACTTTTTTCTATAGCTTCAACATAATCTGCATATAAATTAAAGCCCAAGTCTTTTGCCGAAGCATATATTGCTGCATCTTTAAATCCATTTTTCAATGCTTCAAGCAATGAATTTGCATCTTCAAAATGATGCTCTTTAGCGTATACATATAGTTGATATGGATTGTCAACTGCAACATCAATTTCTATTGAGTTTTTTAATTCTTTATAGTCTGCAAAGCCTTTAATAAATCCTTTCTTTTTTATTGTTTCAAATGTTGCCAAATCTTTAATGCCAGATTGTTTCACTAAAATATAATCGTCATATTTTGTGTGTCCCAAATCAAGGGCTTCATAAAATTCTTGAGCATTTGTAAACCCTTTTTCTGTTGCTGTTGCATAATGTTCTAAGGTTTGAAAACCATTTGTTTTGTGCTGTATAATGCAGCCTGAAAAATTAATGGCGAAACTGGTATTTGCTACATCTTCTTTGTTTAAAATAAATACAGCATTTACATTGTTTTGCTGAGCAAAATTGCATAGTTCAGTTAAGCTGCTTAGCTCCAATTGATTTACAAAATTGGTACTACTTGCTGAGTAGTATTGGTAGTTGTTTTGTTTCATATTTATTATTTTAAAAATTTAATTAATCATCAATATTGATATGCTTTTTCACTCTTTTTATTTCTCCATTAACAGTCTCGTCTTCTTCCATATTCTTTGTTGTTTCTTGTGTAATAGCTTCAGCTAAATTATTGCCAAATAAAAAAAGCATTATAGGAATTTTATAAGCAGCATCTGCTGCATACGCTGTTTTTAAATATCCAAATTCTTCTATGGTGATCACATTGTAATGCAAGTAGAAAAGCCAAATATTTTCAGGTTCAACAGCTCCGAAATATATTGACTGAACAACCTTATTGTGATGAACACTTTTACAATGTTTTAAAATATCATTATCATTAATAACTTGTTCTGTTGTGGAAAAAGTAGGTACCACCTCAGTAACAAATTTTTCTGAATGGTTGTTCAAATAGCAAGATTTACTCCATTCATAAATAGCTGTTTTAAATGTTTGCAGTTGTGTTGTAAATTGTTTTTTAATAGATTCTAACTCTGTTATAGACAATGTGCTGATATTGGGCATTGAAAAAGCTTTAACCAAATATTGGTTATCGTTGTTGATGGCTTCTATATCTGTTTCTACATTTGTATGTGCCAAATGGAATTCATAGAAAGAATGTGGCAGCAAAAAAACTGATTGTTTTGCTGCATTTGTTGGTGCTTTACCTGCAATAACATCCATTGCTTTTAAGTGATATGTTGTTTGAACTTTTTCAGTTGTTTTTAAATCAAAAATGTCAAAAACATCTTTTTTGCAAATTGATAGAAAGCCGCCCAAACCTGCTGTTTCGGCTGCAACCACAAATTGATCTCGCCATTCGTTGATGAAGGTTAACATACTTCTTTCGTAGCTTTTGTATGAAAGAAAAATATTATTGGGAGGATGTTTCATACTATTAAAAGATTGATATGTTTTTAAAAACTCATCAATGACTTCTATAATATCTGGCTCGGTTGTTTTAGCATTTTTAACAATCATTACTTTTTGTATAATCGAAAATTTATCAAAAGCCGACTTGAATTTAATTAGAAAGCTTGAATTGCCAGCACAATTTAAAACATCCGATAACATATACCCTGCTCTTAACTGATAGCCAAAAGCCACCGGGGCTAAGGTGCCAGTGTCCATAAAATCTAATTGAATACATCTCATAAAGGCAAAATTATAAGTGAATAAATTTGGTAATAAAATTAATAGAAATCTGTTGTAGTAAAACTGTTATCAACAAAAAAAATAATAGACTATTTTCATAAATCGAGACTGTCTTAAAATTTTGTTGCAAGACAGCGTTTCGATGCTAAGGTTTGTGTCTCATAAATCTTTTTTATTTCGCTGTTTGGTATGGAACTAACCAAGGCGAGTAGTACCAAAGCAGCAGTAACAGCTAGCCTATTAAAAAAACTTTTACAACTGTTAAACAACAAGTAATTATTGATGCAGATAATGAAGCTATCAAATAAATACCTTTTGTCATACTTACTGGTGTAAAAACTTCCAAAGAAGAATCTTTTGCCCAACTTACTGCTGTAGTTTGTATTATTCCAATATGTCTAGTATAATCAACGGGCGTTTTTCACCAATATTAATTTGGTAGAATGTTGATGGTAGGCTTTGCCATAGAAATCAACGGAGAATGGTTTTTTTATTGAACTTCTTATTACTTCTTCACATAAACATATTTACCAATGGTTCTAACATTTACAAACCACAACACCAGCAATAATAAAGCAGCTGTTGCATAAGTGTAAACAGAGACATAACTGCTAACAAACATATTTAATTTGCTTAGCCATTTTGCTGTGAAATATTGCAACAAACTAATGATAGCAACGCTTACAAGCACAATGATAATATTGGGAGGAAAGAATTGTTTTATTAAAAAACGTTTTAATTGTTTTGGAGATGCCCCAAGTGTTACCAACAATTCTATTTCTGTTTTGCAAGCAGTAATGGTTAATTGTATAAACAAGGTAAACACTAGTAATGCAAAAGCCAACATAATGGCACCTGTTGCCCAACTAATAGTTGCCACTGTATTTACAATTTTTCTATACTTACTAAATCTAGTTTTGTCTGCATCTGTTGTATAGCCATTCTTCTCTAAATAATTCACTAATTCTGGGCTGCCGGGGTCTTTTGTTTTTATAATTAAACGGCTGGGTTGTGTATTATTTCCTGCAGAAAATTTATTACCCCAATTCATAAACTCTTCTGGTACTAATAGCGATGTTATCCTGTTGCTAAAACCAACAATTCTTCCTGGGTATTGCACATTGCCCAATGGTGTTTGCACGTTTACAGTAAAGCTTATCATTTTAACAACATCTGGCGTTAACTGTGGCATATTTTGCGAAAAAGAAAACTGAAAATTATAAAAATCTAAAAACATATTGGGTGCAATAATGGGAATATAGCCAGCCGTTGTTTCCCATTTCCAATTGTCTGTTGCCACATCAATAAAAGATGATGGCACGCTTTCAAAAGCAATGTCTGTATAGAAAGGAAACCTTGAACTATTGCTTTGTATAGATGCTTTAAAACGGCTGGGTGTGATGACACTTACCTCTTGCACAAAATTTTGTTTTTTAAAATCGCTTACATCATTTGGAGAAATGGTTGTAGAGCCTATTGTTTGATTATTGAGTACTTTATTGATAACAAGAAAATTAGTGATGCTGTCTTTATTGCTTTTCTCGTTTAAAAGTTGATCGTAATTAGATTGCAGTTGCACAGCAAAAAGAATCAGCAACATTGCAACAGATAAACCCACAACTGCCATTAACATTTTTACCCTGCCACCTGCAGCTTTAATTATTTTTTTTAATAGTATGTTGAACATTGATTGGTTGTTTGTTTACAGTTGTTTCATTGCATTTGCAACAGCTTTTGCAGCATCATCTTGTTGCTGCAAGGATTGAATAATATTGTTTCTAGTGGCTTGGTCTTTATTTTGGCTTAGTTTAAATATGTGTTCAATATTAGTAATTTCAATTTCAAAAGCCACAATGGCTTTCATTAAATCTTTAACATAAGATGCTTCCATATTTTTAACCTGAGCAGGAGAGTGAGGATTGTTTTCAAACTTTTCTGTAAGTCTTGTTAGCAGATTTAGTAATCCCTCATCATTCAAAAAATGAATCGTTCCACTTGCGTGAACTGCTTGATAGTTCCAAGTGCTTGCAGTGTTTTGCTCAATGTAATTTGTAGCACTAACATAGCTGTGTGCAGCACTGAATATAGCAAGTACATTGACATTGTTTTCAAATGCTGTAGTGTGCATTTGTTTACGCATTATATGTGCCTGCAAAAAAAGTTTATCATCTCTCTCTTCTATTAAAACAGGGATATGTGTGGCAACAGGTTTATTGGCTGCATCTACACCACATAAAACCACAAATGGGTTTTGGTGCATAAAAGTAATAACATCTTGTTGATGGTTTGCTTTAAAATGTTTCAAGTCATACATTCATCAAAATTAATGAGAATAAGGTTTTCATTTTAATTATTATGCTTGCTTCATATAGCAAAATGCTAAAGAATTCTTAAATTTTCTTCACAAATTATTTTAGTAATATTAAGCACATATTTTCGTTATGCTTTTTTAAAATTTTATTCAATCACTAACTGCAAGCAAATTATAACCACAATGAGAAATTATCTACTACTTATTTTATTAGTAAGCTGTTCTACTGTTTTTTCTGCCGATATTAAAGGCATTGTAAACGATACAAAGAGTAATCCATTAGCCTATTCTTCTATCTTAATTAAAGGCACTGCAAAAGGCACTACAGCTAATGCAAAAGGAGAGTTTTTAATTAGTTTGAACGATGGTAATTATACCATTGTTTGCCAACACATTGGCTATAAAACAACAGAAAAAAAGATTAAGGTTAGTAAAGAAAATCAAACTATAGATTTTGAATTAGAAGAGCAACAATATAATTTGAATGAAGTGGTAATTAAAAATGGAGGAGAAAATCCGGCGTATGAAATTATTAGAAATGCCATTAAAAAGCGGGATGAACATTTAAACGAAATTAAAAAATTTGAATGTGAAGTTTATGTAAAAGGGCAAATTCAATTGAGAAATTATCCTAAGAAATTTTTTGGAAATAATGTAGATTTTGAGGATGGTGATACTAGTAAAAGAAAAATTATTTTCTTATCAGAAAGCGTAGCAAAATATTCGGTTGACGGAAAAGATAAAAGAAAGATAGAAGTTATTTCAACTCGTGTAAGTGGCAGTAGTGACGGCTTTGGCCTAGCTAGTCCACAAATCATTTCTTTTTATCAAAATATAGTTAATGTGGGTAGAGGCTTAAATCCTAGAGGGTTTATATCGCCCTTATCAGATAATGCATTGCATTATTATAAGTATAAATACGAAGGAAGTTTTGTTGAGAATAATCAAATAATTAATCGTATTAAAGTAACTCCTAAAAGAACCTATGAACCTTTATTTACAGGGTATATTAATATTATAGAAGATGAATGGAGAGTGCATAGCACTGATTTGTTTTTGTTGAAGGAACAACAATTGCAATTTTTAGATACACTTAAAATTCAGCAATTATATGTACCATTAAATAGTCATTGGACGATTAAGCAACAAGTTATTTATCCTGCTGGTAAATTCTTTAGTTTCGACTTCTTTGGCAATATTGTTCAGGTGTATAATAAGTTTAATACTAGCCCCAATTTTACCAAAGGTTTTTTTGATAACGTTGTTATGAAATATGATGACAGTAGTAATAAAAAAACTGTTGCTTATTGGGATAGCACAAGACCTGTGCCTTTGTTAGAAACAGAGCAAAAAGATTATCACAAAAAAGATAGTTTGGAGCAAGCTCATAAAGACCCTCATTACCTTGATAGCATTGACAAACGAAATAATAAAGTAACATTTACCAAGCTTGTTTTAACAGGGCAATCAATTAATAACGAGAAAAGGAAAAGTTCGATTTATATTGAACCTATTTTAACATCAATGCTACAATACAATACTGTTGAGGGTTTGGTAACAAACTTAAATGTTCATTATAATAAAGAGTTTAGTAAGAAAAGCAGACTAGCTATTAATCCTAACCTTAGATATGGTTTTAGCAATACACACTTAAATGCCAACGTTAACACATATTATAATTTTGGAACAAAGTACCAGAGTTATATTAATTTGAAGTTTGGTAGCGATGTTTTTCAGTTTGATAATAATAATCAAATTGATAAATTGAGCAATTCGCTTTCTACGCTTTTATGGACTAATAACTATATGAAAATCTATGAAGCAAAATTTGTTAAATTTGATTACAATAAAACGCTAGATAAAGGCATCACTTTAAAAGCGAATATTAATTACCAACATCGCTCACCATTAGAAAATACAACTGATTACAATTGGCGAAAAATTGAGGGCAGAGAATTTACACCCAACTATCCACAAGCAATTAGTTCATCAAATATTACTGAGCATAATGCACTAAGCGTTACAGGCGAAATTCTATGGAAACCTGGTGCTAAATACATCGAATTTCCTGACAGAAAAATAAGTGTTGGTTCCAAATATCCAACCTTTAGTTTTTCATTTACACAAGGGCTGAAAAATGTATTGGGTAGCAATGTTGATTATAGTAAATGGCAATTTGGTGTAAGTGATAATCTTAACTTAAAGCTTGGTGGTAGAATTAGCTACAACCTTAAAGCAGCAGGCTTTGCACACGCATCTAGCGTTTATGTGCCAGATTTGAATCACTTACTTGGCAATCAAATTTCCACCGCATCTGCCTATTTAAATAGCTTTCAATTAATGCCTTATTACTTGTTTAGTAATACAGCAAAACTTTCTACCACTGCACACATTGAGTATCATTTAAATGGATTGTTAACCAATAAAATTCCAGTTATCAAAAAACTAAATTGGTTCTTTGTTTTGGGTGGTAATGCTTTCTATAATAACGATACAAAGCAAGGTTACTACGAGGCAATGTTTTCTGTAGAAAATATTGCAAAAGTATTGAGAATAGATTTTGTTAAAAGCTTTACATCATCAAAAACCGATGCTGCTTTTGGTATCAAATTCTCTTTGCCAATGCTTGGTGGACGATAGTTTTACTTATCAATTTAATTTATAAATATCTTTACCACAAATTATTAAAATGGCAGAAACAGTAATATCACTTCGTGGCGTTAATATATATCAAGGTAAAAGTTTAATTCTATCAGATGTAAATTTTACTTTAGAAAAAGGAGAGTTTGTATATCTTGTAGGAAAAACTGGAACAGGAAAAAGCAGTTTGCTTAAAACACTTTATGGAGAATTAACTTTAACAGAAGGAACAGCATCGGTTGTAGGCTTCGATTTAAGAAATATGGATTGGAAAAAAGTACCATATTTAAGAAGAAACCTTGGTGTTATCTTTCAAGATTTTCAATTGTTAACAGATAGAAATATTCACGAAAATTTGAAGTTTGTTTTAAAAGCTACTGGCTGGAAAGATGAGAAGCTAATGGAAGAAAAAATACACGATGTTTTAGATAAGGTTGGTATTAAAAGTAAAGCATACAAAATGCCTTATGAGATGAGTGGTGGCGAACAACAACGTGTAGATATTGCTCGTGCATTGTTAAACTCACCTAAGCTTATTTTGGCAGATGAACCTACTGGCAATCTAGACCCAGAAACGAGCGATGAGATTATGCAACTATTGTTTCAAATTGCAAAAGATTATGGCACCACAATCGTTATGGCTACACACGATTTTATTGTAATTAATCGTTATCCATCCAGAATGTTAAAAACAGAAATGGGAAAAGTTGTAGATAGCACAGTTGGTACTACTGCATAATTTTTTTTAAATGATAATAGTAAAGCCTGTTAAACGAATTTGTTTAACAGGCTTTACTATTTAATTGCCTCTATTATGTCTAAATGTATATTAAACAAGCTGTTGATTAATGATTGTTGCTGTGGATAAGGCAAAACTTTTATTTTATTTTATCCACTTGAACCCGCATTTACCAATAACATCAAATAGCTTCTCTATTTTCACATCACTTACTAGTCCGCTACCTATGATGATCGTACTCTATGCATTCATTTCTATGAGTGCATTTTTTTAAGCCAAGTTTATGGATACGATATATTTTTTGCAAGTAAGCAATAAAAAAGGCTGACTCATTTGAGTCAGCCTTTTTTAATTTATAAACAGAAACCGAATTAATGTTTAACAACAATTTTGTTAGAAACAGTTTCACCGTCAACTGTAGTTGTTTTAATAACGTAAGTTCCTTCAGGTAAATTTGCAACAGAAATTCTAATTGAATTTGTATTATTATTTTGAATACTAAAAGTGCTTTTGCCAGTTAAATCAAAAACATTAACAGTAGCAATATTTGAAGTTGCATTTACTAATATTTCATTGCTAGTTGGGTTGGGACTAACTGATAATTTGATGTCTTTTAATTGTACTTTTTGAACAGTTGAATATTCTGCTTTGCCATTAGCACTGACAATTTTTAAACGATAATACAAACTGCTAGCATTTGGCAAGTTTCTATCAGTAGAAAAATAATTTTCTTTTGAAGTTGCATTTGTATTAGAAATTTCTGAGAAGTTAGCACCATCTGTGCTTCTTTCAACAATGAAATTACAACTGTTTTCTGAACAGATTGCTGACCAATTTAAATTAACAACACTTTTCAAACCAGTTGCATTGAAAGAGTTTAATTTAATTGGCAAAAGAGCCACTGTTGCAGCATCCCAAGTTGTAAATACTCTAATACCATCAATTGAACCAGCTGTTTTACCTGTACTGCCCTGACGAATACAAACAGATGAAATTCTAGCCAAATCTGATACGGTACCATCTGTAGATGTAACATTGGCTGTTGGCTCAGTAGCAGGAAGACTTCCTGAAGCAAAAATAAATAGTTTAGTTGTGTCATCTTTTGATGCTGAACCAAATGTATATTTTAATACAACTAGATATGTTTGTCCTACATTATACTCAGTTGAAGTGAATATGGGTGCTTTTGCCCCTGCGGTAATTTGAGCAGCAGTTAGTTTAGCATTTGTTCCTTTGCTAATGCCTAATCTAAATTTTGTAATACTATCTGTTATTCCATAGCAAGCAAATAATCTACCTCTAAAATTGGAACTCGGAGTTGCACCTGCTCCATCTAAAAAATGAAAGAAATAATCTGTTAAAGTATCTCTTCCACCTGAACTATCAATCCTCAATAAAAAAGAAGCATAAACACTTCCAACACTATCAGGAGTTCCAATATTTCCATTAATATCCTGTGAACGAGTAGTATGTTGAAATGTCACAGAGCCACCGATACCTGATCCTGCATATCCAGCTAAAGTTAAGGGAGTAGTTGAATATTGAACGGCTTTGGCATTTGTCCCATTACCACCGCTATGTCTTGTCCAAGTAGGAAAGCCAGTATTAACTCCTGCAATTGAGTCTCCATTTGCGGCAGATGGATAATTAAAATTTTCGGTAAATACAACAGACTGAGAAAATGCTGCATTTAAAAAAATAAAAAAGCTGATTAAAACAAGTAATTTTTTCTTCATAAAGTAATTTTTAGAGAGCAAATATAGATGTAAAATAGGGTAGTAAGTTGTTTTAAGGCTAAGTTTTAGAAACTTTCCAACGATTTAATTCTTACTTAACATTAGTTTAAAATAAGAAACAAACTGGCAGTATGAATTGAAATAAATTTATTTGTTGAAACATATATAGTCTTACAATCAACCCTTTTTATTCACAAAATCTAAATGAGTCATTGCCATTCTAATTTCTGTATAGCTAAAATCATCACCTAATTGTTCTTTTATGGGAACAACTGAAGAACCTTTTTCAAAACCTTCTAAAGCTTTGATAATAATTGTTGCTTTTTCAATAGGCATTAATTCAGTAATGGTAACTTTGCCATCAGCAATATACCAAGTTAAATGCCCTTCAATCGTGCTAATTGCTAATAATCTTTCCCCAGCTATTTCTTTAATTGTTTTTCCTTGTTTAAATAAATTGAATGTTACTTCTTTACTGTCTTGTTTATCAATTTTGGGTTTCTCAACCTTTGGCTTTTCTTCTTTCACATTGTCTTTTGTGTGAATGAGAGAACTTAAGTTGTGATGCTGACAATAATTAACAATGATGGTTAAAAACTGCATACCAAACCCTTCTACTTTGGCTTTGCCAAAGCCACTTATTTGCATTAATTCTTTTTTTGATTGGGGAAGATAGGTTGCCATTTCCTCCAGACTTTTAGAATTGGCAATCATATAAATTGGATCTCCACTTTCGGCACAAATTTCATCTCTTAAATCTTTTAAAGCATCGTATAAATCGGGATGTGTGGTGTGTTTATAGCCACTTGTGTTTTTACTTGGATATGCATTTACAACAAACTGTGGTAATGCAAATTGCTTTTTTGCTTTTTGATATAACTCAAACAAAAAACCATTTTCAAGTGCCAATAAAACAACCTGCTTGGTTGCTAATTGTATAAAGATTTGTTTTAATAATTCGCCGTAGTTTTTTGCATTTTCCTTGTTATCTGTAATTGCGGGAGAAGCATTTATCATCTCTACCAAAACCTTCAATTCTTTACTAAAATATGCTGCTGCTTTCTTAAATCTATCTTGCAAAGCATCATTGTTTTCGGGCAGCGTTTTGTTGTCGTTTAGTGTTGTTAATTCCTTATTAAACGATAGTCCAAATCTGCTTAATTTAACAATGTTATCTTTTAAAGAACCTGCAAATTCAAAGGTTGCAGTATTGAAAGATGTTTTATGTTGGCTGATGAAATGATGCAGTTTATCAAAGCCTTTTAACTCATCATCGTAGTTAAATAAGTTTTGTAAAATCTCATTCTGATGTAAATGCTTTTCAAATTCTAAACTCTCGTTCAGATGATTGCTTTTATAGTTCTTGCTAAAGTTTTTGATGTGCTCATCATCAAACAAACTGTTGCTACCAATCTTACTAACCAAAACAATTCCATCCAATGTTCTGCAACGGCTTAATGCCACATACACCTGCCCAGGAGCAAAGGCTTTGCCTGCATCTATAATGGCTTTATCAAAAGTTAAACCCTGACTTTTATGAATCGTTATTGCCCAAGCCAATCTTAATGGGTATTGTGTAAAAGTTCCTATCACCTCTTCTTCTACTTGTTGCTTTTGCGGATTTAAAGTGTAGCGAATATTCTCCCATTTATATTTTTCAACTTTAATAGATTCTGCATCATCCTTGCATTTCACCACAATGGAGTCATTATTCATCTCTGTTATGGTTCCTATCTTTCCATTAAAATATCTTTTGCTTTTATCTAAATCATTTTTAGTAAACATTACCTGGCTTCCCAACTTTAATTCAAGTACTTCATCTACAGGAAACATTTTTTCGCTGAACTCGGTTTCAACTGTTGCCTTAAAAAAATAAGATGCAGCAGGAAGCGACGATAAAGCTTCAGCATTGATAGCATCGGCTCTGGCATTATGCGTTGTTAGTGTAATATATCCCTCATCTTTCTTGGGTTGAAACTCGGGATTGTAGTGCTTTTGCAATAAATTATAAGCATCTTCATCCAATGCATTATTTCTAACTTTATTTAATAAGTCAATAAAATTTTCATCATCCTGACGATAGATTTTATTCAACTCAATACAAGCAGGTTCTACCTCTTGTATTACTTTACTATCAAAAAAATACGGACTACTATAAAACTGCGAAAGCATTTGCCACTCTTCGTTTGGCACCACTGGTGGCAACTGATACATATCGCCAATAAACAATACCTGCAAACCACCAAAGGGCCTGTGGTGTTGGTTTCTATAATGCCTTAATACTTGGTCAATAGCATCTAATACATCGCAACGCACCATACTAATTTCATCTATAATCAACAGCTCCAGCTTTTGAATAATACCAATGCGTTCTTTATTAAGTTTTACCTTGCTCAACAACTGGTGTTTGTCTGCAACCTTTTCGTTGTTGTTGCCCCACTCTAATTTGCCAGGGATATAGGGCGTAAATGGCAGTTGAAAAAAAGAATGTATGGTAACGCCACCTGCATTAATAGCAGCAACGCCAGTGGGTGCCACAACAGCAATTTGTTTTTCGCTATGGGCACGAATATGTTTAAGAAAAGTTGTTTTACCAGTGCCTGCTTTACCAGTTAAAAACACCGAACGATTGGTATAATTAATAAAATCGGTTGCTGCTTGAAAGTTTATATTAGAAGTATCTGTTTGCATAAATTATTAAAATAAAAATAAGGGAGTTTTGCATTGCAAAGAAACAATGGAACACGGATGACACAGATTTAACTGATGAACACAGATTTTTTTGTAGTTGATTTTAATAGTGTAATCTTTGATAAAAGCAATTTTACCCCAATGCAAAAAATATTATTCTGTTTACTGTTGATTGTAGCCTCTTCTACTTATGGACAAACATACAACAAGCTGATTCCTGATAAAGACATCTCTGACTTTATTAATTGGAAGCTAATTAACGACACTTTTAAAAATGGAAACGTACCTAAAAAGTTTTTTAACTTCAACACAACAATAATTAAGTGGCGACCAGTAGAACTAAAGTATGATAGCACTAAAAGTAAAGCAGAGAATGAAGGAAGAAGTATTTATAATCCTAGAACCAGATTTCTTGATTCAATCCTATCATTAAAGGATAAGGAATTTATTATTAGGCAAAGCAATTCTTATATCACTAATGAATGGACTTTTGATATAGAGTCGGATATTATAGAAAAAGAAAATTATAAATACTATTATACCCTGCCTTTGTTTTCACTTGATAAACAATATGCAATTCTTAAAGAGGTTTATTATTGCGGGCAAACCTGTGGTGAAGAAAGAACGATACTTTATCAGCATACCAATAAAGGTTGGATTTGGTATAAATGGCTTACTGGCGGTGTTTATTAAACTAATTCAATCTTTAAGTAAGATAATTCTCCCCCTTTTTTCATCCGTTTTATCTGCTAAATCCGTGTTCTAATCCTCTTCTTCAAAAAAAAGTTCCTAAAATATTTTTCTACTTAAAATATTCTTTCTAAAATTGTCCTGCAATTCAATGATTCATAAGACGAGACTTAGTTTTTCAACCTT
>JANYEB010000120.1 GCA_025363355.1 Chitinophagaceae bacterium
TGTTTGGCGATTTAAAAAATCCTGCAAATGCACCAGTTCGTCCATCAATTATTCCTGTTGAATGGCATAAAGTAAATAAAGCTGCAGTTGTAACAGATAAAGAAAATACTAGCAATGGAATTCAAATCTATTTTGGATTAAGCAAAAGCGGCAATCCATCAACTTGGACAAGCTATGGCAATGCTACCTTAAGCAATTTTGTTGATCAATTAATCAATAGTCGTTTAAGAGAATATACCCTTAAAGCTTCTTCACCTATTAGTTCTGCAAGAATTAATTTAGATGGTGGAATGTTTAGAGGTTACAAGCAAGCTTCTATTAGAGCTTCAGTTAAAGAAGATGCAGCAGCTGCTATTAATACTGTGGTTGCAGAAGTTTTAAGAGCAAAGAAATTTGGTTTTACTAAAGCCGAGTTTGAAAGAGTTAAAAAAGAAACTTTAGAAGTATATAACGAAATGGCTGCAGAAAAAGATAAAACTGAATCTGCAAGTTTTGCTCAAGAATATGTTAGTAATTTCTTAGACAAAGAACCAGCTCCAGGAATTGAAGCTGAAAAAACTTTTGTAGACAAATATTTAGCTGCTTTAACACTTGAAAAAGTAAATGCAGAAATTGCTAAATTAAATTTAGATGCTCCTTCATTTGTTTTATATACTGCTACTGAAGGTGCTAAAAACCTTCCTACACAAGCATCTTTATTAGCTGCTTACGATGCTGCTAAAAAACAAACTGTTGAAGCTTACACAGAAAAAGCTGTTTCTACAGAACTAATAGATGTAATGCCTAAAGCTGGTTCTATTGTTAAAACAGATAACAATGCTGATTTTAAAACCAACATCTACACTTTATCAAATGGTGTAAAAGTTATTGTTAAAAAAACTGATTATAAAAACGATGAGGTTTTAGTGAGAGGTTACCAATGGGGTGGTAATACCAACCTTACTGATGCTGAAGTTCAAAACGTGAAATATTTTTCTGTTTTAAATCAATTAGGTTTAGGAAAACACAACAGAAGCGAATTAGTTAAAATGATGACAGGTGTTACAGCTAGTGCATCGTTTATGCCAAGCAATAATACTTTGGGTGTTAATGGTAGTTCTTCGGTTAAAGATTTAGAAAAATTAATGCAAATTATTCACCTTAAATTAACCGATATCAATTTTGATAAAGAAGAAATGGAAGGTATTAGAAGTGCATCTAAACAACAAATGGGAATGATGAAGAACAATCCTTCATTTAAGTTCTCTGATACTTTAAATAAGTTCCGTTTCAATAACAGCAAACGTAGTTTAGGCTTGCCTGATGCAGCTGAAATTGAAGCTTTGAATTTTGATGAAGTTATTGCTGTTTACAAAAAATTAACTAGTAACCTTAATGGTTTAACTTTGGTGTTTGTAGGTAATGTTGATGAAAATACATTAAAACCATTATTAGAAAAATACATTGCTTCTTTACCAACTCAATCTAAAGCAGTAAGTGTAAATACAGCAAACATTCTTCGCCCAATTACTGGTAACAACACTTTAATTGTTAAAGGTGGAAAAGAAAATAAATCTGAAATTCAATTAAGCTACTATGGCAATTTAACATCGTTTGATGATAAAGAAAATATGGCTTATGGTTTAATGGCAGAAGTATTGCAAATGAAAACTACAGAGAAATTAAGAGAAGAAATGGGTGGCACTTATTCTCCAAGAGTTGGGGGCAATATGACAAGAAGCCCAATGCTTGATTATACATTAACATTATCTGTTCCATCTGCTCCAGAAAACGTTGATAAATTAACTGCTGCTTTTGATGAGTTAGTTAAAAAAGTTGCTGGTGGAGATGTTACTGATGATGATATGGTTAAAGTGAAAGAACAACGTAAAAAATTATTTGAAACACAAATGAAAACAAATAATTTCTGGTTATCAACTATCGAAAACCAAGATATGTATGGTTATAACCCTGCATTAATTACTAATTACTTTGACAGATTAACTGCTATTACTAAAGAAGATTTAGTAGCTGTTGCTAAAAAATATTTATTAACTGCAAATGTTTTAAAAGCAGTTTTAAATCCTGATAAACCTTAGTTTAAGATTTATCAATAAAAAATACAAAAAAAGCTGTCAGTTACAACTGACAGCTTTTTTTGTATTTGATAACTATGGGTTGGTGTCTTAGTTGCCTTATCTGTGGTCTTCGCAGCATTACCTGATGTCCTCGCAGCAATGGTGGAAGTTTTCGCTGGCTTACCTGAACCACTCGCTGAGTTACCTGATATCCTAGCAGCTATACCCAAACCACTCGCAGTAATTTCTTAACCCTTAGCAGCATTATTTGGGGTATTGGTAGCAATTGCTATGGCACTCGCAGCATTACCTGATGTCCTCGCAGCAATGGTGGAAGTTTTCGCTGGGTTATCTCATGCCTTAGTTGAAATGATTGATATCTCTAATGGAATTAATGATTTTAATAATGAAGTATGTTGTTAATCAATTTGCAATTTCTTAAAAAATATCTTATTTCTCAAAGTAGCATCTTTTAACAATTTTTTAAAACTAATGATTTCAATATACATCCTAAAGCCTGGATGAAAACCAAAATAACCCTCTCTATCTGCACTTGGTATCAGTGAATGATTTCGAGCAAATTCTATAATCTTAGTTTCAATATCACAAATTACGTAAGCATAAACAGGTGTACTTTCATTAACCTTTATTTTTTCAAGGCCTTCTGGCATTTCATATTTTCCTTGCCTTATTTTTTCTAAATAATTGCCAATCTGAAGAACTGGGTCTTCATCCTGCGAATAATTCTTTCTCTTAGGTTGCTTAAATTCAAAAATTGTAATAGGGTTACTATATTCATTGTCTCCTGTTCTATAAGAGTTTTTTTTATTAAATATTAACAAATCAGGTTCTGTAAATGCATCTTTATTTCTTGATATTTTTCTATCAGAAGCAACATATTCAGAGAAAACAAGCCTTTCGTCTAAAAGCCATAAATTATGCTGCTGGTAAGTTGTATTAGTTGAGTCTCTATTCATTGGATAAATTAAGGAATGAATCTCTTTTTCGAGAGAAGCCTTGCCTTCATCATCCCTTTTTCTTAATTCTTCAAATATTTGTAATACAATTTTTCTAGAACAAACATAATGTGCTAAATCACTCTTCGCTATATCAGAAACCTTAGTCATTATATCATTAATTCTTTTGTTAAACTCCTCTTCTTCTGTTGAGTTTATTAGAAATTGCATATCCTTAAGATTTTCTTGCTCTTGATTGAATTTGAATTTTTGTAATTCCAATTCAATTTTTTCTTCATTTGCATTATACGCGAAAGAAGAAAAATCAACATCTGCGATATAAGTTTTATGCCAAGGTGCTTTTTCATTTACATATTCATAAATCCTCTTTTGTTTTTTTTCAATTCGCAACTTTACTTCTGTATCAAAAATATCTTTAGTAATAATGGCTGCTTCTTTTTCAATTTGTATTTGTGAAAAAATGTATAAGTCATCTGTTTTATCTTTATCAAAATTGAACGATTCTCTTTCTAATGAGACATTTGAATCAAGATACTTTCCTAAAACATATGTTTTGATTATATAATTTTTTTTAACAACCTTATTTCCTTTATTTATTTCATCAAAAAATTCATCTTCAAATTCTGGTATGTAGTTATGTAAAGATGATTCCGTAACTTCTCTATTGTTAGCTGTTAAAATTATTTTGCTATCAGTTTTAGAAAAGAATATTTTGAATACTTTGGCTGTAAAAGAGTGTTCCTTGTCAGTATTTGTACACTTTAATTTAAATGGTTTCGATTTTATCAGTTTGATTTCATTATCTGCTTTTAGATATTCGTTTAGAACTATTTTATGACTATCATCAGACTCTTTTAGAATTATCTTAGGACATATGAAGTTGTCATTAATAAAAAAGATTAATAGTTTTTCAAGAAGCTTTCTAGCTATTGTTTCCAATTCTTTATCAAAATTTTTATCCTTTAATAAATTGTTTAAGTAAACTACTGTAAAGCTATTTTCTTGAGTTGAGTCTGGGAAGGTCTCATTAATAATTATATCATTTTTTCTACCGAAACTAAACGTCCTAAACTGATATTTTCCATCACCATTTTTATAGTTGCTTTCAATTTTTGCCTCTGAAAAATATTTTAAGTACATAAATCTTCCAAATCCTTTTCCACCGAAATCTTCTTTTTTGTGAACACTGTATAATGTATCAAAAGAGTCTCTATTAGCTGGTGTAAAGCCAATTCCATTATCGTGAATTTCAATACTTCTTATGCTAGGCAAAGAATCTTCAAAGTTGAGAGTATGTTCTCTTTTTATAAGTATTGTAATTTCACCATTTGAAATTTTACTTGAAATAATTGAATCAATTGAATTCACAACTGCCTCAATTATGGGGGTATAAACATTTGATTTGCTTCTAATATTATCAATTATCCCTTGAATATTTACTTTGCTCATTTGATATCATTATAATAACAAAGGTGGGCATCTCTACCCACCTTTTAAAACTTTTATTTCAAAAAACCTTACTTACCCGCCTCAGGTGTTCCTCCCTTGTCTCCACCACCTTTAGTAACGCCATTATTAGTAAGTGTAGCCAATGTTTTAGCATAACTAAATTTTTCTGCGGTTAGTTTATCATTGGTTTCAGTATAAAGGGTAGTAGCAATTTTTGCCACTTTCATTACATCGTTATACACTTTGTTCAATTGTGTAATACCATCAGCAGTAATAGTTTTTCTATCTCCTTTTTTACCTTCTTGTGTAATATTTTTATCTCTAATAGTTGCTGCATACGTTTTAATACTTGTTATGTAAGCTACATCAGTTCCTGCATCTGTAATTTCCTTTTGCAAAGCAGGTGTCATATTCTCATCAAAACTTGCAAGCAATTCTACCAACGCTTCTTGGCTGCCACTTTGTACTTTCTTCCACAACTTAAAACCCAAACTATCTAATATTTGCTTCTCTCTGTTATCATCCTCAAAGTCAATCTCTACTTGCTTTTTAAACGATGCAAGCTTAGGCAACACTTCCTCCATTGCCTTATACAATTCTTTACTAGCTTTGGTTTGGTTGCCCAATCCATCAATGCCTAGCACATCTTTAAATGCTGCTGTAATAGCATCGTTAATGTTCTTTAAATAGGCATCTGTCCAGTTACTTCTTTTGCCTTTTAAAAAGGTCTTAATTGTTGCGTTGTTTAACACACCCATAATTACGGCTAATGCTGTTAACATACTTGCATCGCCGCCATTGTAAACTCTTTTTACAGTGTTTGATGATTTTGCCATTTTATATATTTTTGGTGAATGTCAAAAATATAAAAATCAATACACTAAGCAAATCTCAATTGCTATTTTTTTGTTAAAATATTACAGCGTTTATTCTGCCAATGTTTGTATTCTAACTGTTGTTAGTAGGCTATGCCACAACAACAACTGCAAATCCTTCAAACAAAAAAGAGGCTGTCTCGTGTTTGAGACAGCCTCTTTTTTATAAATATTCTTCTAATTATTTTCTAGCTAAAGCAGCAGCCATTGTTTTTCCAATATCAGCTGGGCTTGCAACAACATCAATTCCACACTCAGCCATAATTTTCATTTTAGCTTCTGCTGTATCATCTGCACCACCAATAATTGCACCTGCGTGTCCCATTCTTCTTCCTGGTGGGGCAGTTTGACCAGCAATAAATCCTACAACAGGTTTTGTTTTATTATCTTTAATCCAACGAGCAGCATCTGCTTCCATACTTCCACCAATTTCTCCAATCATAATAATACCATCAGTTTCTGGATCATCCATTAATAACTTAACAGCTTCAACAGTTGGTGTTCCAATAATTGGATCTCCACCAATACCAATAGCAGTAGAAATACCCATTCCAGCTTTCACAGTTTGGTCGGCAGCTTCGTAAGTTAAAGTTCCACTTTTACTAACAATACCAATTCTTCCTTTTTTAAAGATAAAACCAGGCATAATACCCACTTTAGCTTCATCGGCAGTAATTACTCCTGGGCAATTTGGTCCAATTAATCTAGTTGTTGTTCCTACTAAATAATTTTTAACCTTTACCATATCCTGAACAGGAATACCCTCTGTAATACAAATAACTAAAGCAATACCAGCTTCAGCAGCTTCCATAATTGCATCTGCTGCAAATGCAGGAGGTACAAATATGATACTAACATTAGCACCTGTGCTTTTTACAGCATCGGCTACAGTGTTAAATACTGGACGATCAAGATGAGAAGAACCACCTTTACCAGGCGTTACTCCACCCACTACTTGTGTTCCATATTCAATCATTTGTGTTGCGTGAAAAGTTCCTTCTGTTCCAGTGAAGCCTTGCACAATTACTTTAGAATCTTTGTTAACTAGTACTGACATATCTTTAAAATTGACCGCAAAAGTAAGGGAATGAAGTGGTTTATTTATTGATGATTTATTTGATATTTGTTTTATGCAAACGACATTGTAACAACGTAATCGTTACCATTAAAAAAATGTTTAGTTGTTTGTTGGTTTTAGCGTTGCAGCATACTTAGTTGATATGGCAAGATACTATGCTTCTATCAAATTTGTTGTGGCAATAATGTCTTGCAAAGCAGCATACAATTTATCTAAATCTTCTTGGCTGTTAAAAGCTTGAATAGAATATCGAATCAATATTTTACTGTCTTGTCTCATTACAGGTATTTCTATTTGATACTTTTCGAATAATAAACGTTGCAGTTTTTCTGGCTCAGTTGTTTTTATTGGTGTGCTATAAAGTTG
>JANYEB010000147.1 GCA_025363355.1 Chitinophagaceae bacterium
CCTATATTAACCAATTCAGCAATACTATCAATTTCTCCAGTTCTCACATAAAATGTTGTATTAATTTTCCTATCTTTTAATGCTTCAATTTTCTTTAATAACTTATACCACTTGCTTATTTTATAATACGGTGATACAATAACTAAGAATTTATCTGCTTCATCTATTAAACTCATTATTTCGCCAGAAATTTGACTTGGGTTTATTAGTTTCATATTACAATTATTTTAAAAGTTTTAGGCAATTGTTTGTAAATAACGAATATTTTTTAAATATAATATCTAAATACTTTCTATTTAAACAATTCGATTATAAAGTAATTTTAAACTTTCATCAGTATCTTCAGAGAAAGGCAATTCAATTTTTTCTTTCTCTTTAAAAAACACTAAATAATAAACTTCACTTTCACTTGAATACCCACTATATTTTCTATGCTCTAACATCTCTAGTTTAAATCTCATAAAACTTTCTAGTTCAGTTAAAGCTGTATTCCAAAATATTAACTCTTCTCCATTATTTAATAATATTTTCTTGTTACTTATTTTAGTTAATTCTATTCCAATTTCATTTATTATTTTTTCCTCATCAGACATTAGACTTTTAATATCAAGAAATAAAACCAATTCATCCTCTGTGATTTCATTATTTTTTACTTGTTTGAATAGAAATTTTTTTTCTTTTAGTTTCGTATCTATTTCAACAAATTTATATAGTTGTTCCAAAACTGTTTGTCCACTCATAAATTTATTTTTAACATCAAAAACCCCCGCATTTCTGCGAGGGTTTCTTGTATTTATTCGTTTTTTAAATTTTGCTTTTTACTAAAAAAAACATAATGGTTATAGTTAATCCAAAAAGCGTAATCATAATACCCACTAGCCATTTAAAACTATCTGTTATTGATTTCTCAACTATTCTAATATCTTCTTTTGTTGCTAAACCATTTTTCTTTTCTTCAATTCTTGCATCTATAACAGATTCTATATTCTGAACAAGTTCTTTTGTTTTTTGTTCATTTTTTATAACAGGTTGTAGTATTTCATAAATTGACAAAGTGTGTGCTGCTGTCATAAAAATAATTTTATCAAAAATAATGATTCTATTTTATATTATCAAAAACCCCCGCATTTCTGCGAGGGTTTCTTTGTATTTATTCATTCACTATTTCACTTCTTCAAACTGTGCATCTTCAACGTGGTCGTTGCTTGCAGCTTGGTGTTGTTCGCCACCTGCATCGCCTTGTGGTTGTGCTGCACCACCTTCAGCTTGTGCTTTGTAAATTTCTTCACTAGCTGCTGTCCAGGCTGTGTTAAGTTCTGCCATTGCTGTATCTATTGTTGCAATGTCTTGCATTTTGTGTGCTTCTTTTAATTTCTCTAAAGCCACTTCAATAGGTGCTTTTTTATCGGCAGGTACTTTATCACCATACTCTTTTAGTTGTTTTTCTGTTTGAAAAATCAAACTATCAGCTTGGTTAATTTTCTCTACTGTTTCTCTTGCAGCTTTATCTTCAGCTTCGTGTGCTTTAGCATCGGCTTTCATTCTTTCAACTTCTTCCTTGCTTAAACCACTACCCGCTTCAATTTTAATTTTTTGTTCTTTACCAGTGCCTTTATCTTTTGCACTAACGTGTAACATACCATTTGCATCAATATCAAATGTTACTTCAATTTGTGGCACGCCACGTTGTGCTGGTGGTATATCTGTTAAGTTAAAACGGCCAAGGCTTTTGTTTTGTGCAGCCATTGGTCTTTCTCCTTGCAACACGTGTATTTCTACACCTGGTTGATTATCGCTTGCAGTAGAGAATACTTCTGTTTTCTTTGTAGGAATCGTTGTGTTGCTTGGTATCATTGCTGTTAACACACCACCCATTGTTTCAATACCTAATGTTAAAGGTGTAACGTCTAGTAACAAAACATCTTTAACCTCACCTGTTAAAACACCACCTTGAATAGCTGCACCAATGGCAACAACTTCATCAGGGTTTACACTACGGTTAGCTTTTTTACCAAAGAATTTTTCTACAATTTCTTGTACTTTAGGAATACGAGAAGAACCACCTACTAAAATAACTTCATCGATTTGAGATGTGCTGTAACCCGCATCTTTCAATGCTGCTTCACAAGGTTTTAAACATCTGTCAAATAATTTATCAGCTAATGCTTCAAATTTTGCACGAGATAATTTTACTACTAAGTGTTTAGGTACGCCATCAACAGCAGTAACATAAGGTAAGTTAATTTCTGTTTCTGTAGCAGAACTTAATTCAACTTTAGCTTTTTCAGCAGCTTCTTTTAAACGTTGCAAAGCCATAGGGTCTTTACGCAAGTCAATAGCTTCTTGAGTTTTAAATTCTTCTGCCAACCAATCCATAATTACTTTATCAAAATCATCACCACCTAAGTGTGTATCACCATTAGTAGATTTTACTTCAAATACACCGTCGCCTAAATCAAGCACAGAAATATCAAAAGTTCCACCACCTAAATCAAATACAGCAATTTTTTGGTCTTGTCCTTTTTTATCTAATCCATAAGCTAATGCAGCAGCAGTTGGCTCGTTTACAATTCTTTTTACATTTAAACCAGCAATTTCACCAGCTTCTTTAGTTGCTTGACGTTGAGCATCGTTAAAGTATGCAGGCACTGTAATTACAGCATCTGTAACTTCAACACCTAAATAATCTTCAGCAGTTTTTTTCATTTTTTGCAAGACCATTGCACTAATTTCTTGAGGCGTATAAGGTCTGCCATCAATATCAACACGAACTGTATTATTGTCGCCTTTTACAATTTTGTAACTCCAGTGGCTAATTTCTTCTGTTACTTCATCAAACTTACGACCCATAAAACGCTTAACACTGCTAACCGTATTTTGTGGGTTTGTGATAGCTTGACGTTTTGCAGGATCGCCTACTTTGCGTTCTCCATTTTTTAAGAACCCAACTACCGATGGTGTGGTTCTTCTTCCTTCTTCGTTTGCAATTACAACGGCTTCGTTACCTTCCATAACGCTTACACAGCTGTTAGTTGTACCTAAGTCAATCCCAATGATCTTTCCCATTTTATTTTTTATTTATGATTACTTGTTAATTTTTAAGTTAGAAAGCTATTAGTTTGTGAGTCAATAAAAAATAACCATAACTCAAAATCTTTTTTCTTTTTAACTTTCAATTTCGATTTTTCCACTATTCAATAATGCTGCCAATGAGTTTATTTGTGCTAAAATGTCAGAACTTGAAAGCTACACATAAGTTTGATAGAATAAAACAGGCTATTTGATTTTGGTCAAATAGCCTGTTTTGAGGTTAAATTATAAATACTGTCAGATTGTGTTTATAAACCAAAAATTGCTGACAAATTGAGTGTTTTACTTTTTTTCTAGCACCAAAACAACCTTGTTAAAGTCTGCAGATGCATTAACAACTCTTTTAAAATTCTCAAAATCACTTAAAGGATAGTAAATCTCTTTATAAAATTCGTTGATTTTAATTTCTAGTAAATTACCAGTTAAACTGTGTGTGCATATAAAACCACAACTTGCAATTCCATCTTTTTTAAATTCCACATCAAAATCTAAATCTTTTAAATTTTTAATATTGTAGCCATCTGGGATAGTTACTTTTATATTACGATCTTGAGTGTTTGCATAAGGCATATCAACTGGTAATACTCTTGGCTTATCCTGATACATTTCAACCTGCTGCCCAATAATTTCGCCTACTTTAAACAATAGTTTATTGCCAGCTTTTTCTAGCAATTCTCCTGAACGTAGTGTGCCTGCAATGATTAAAGGTTTATTGTCTGTAAGATCTGTTAGTGCAGTGTTAGTAACTTCCATTTTAATAACATTGCTGCTTTTGCCAACAGATTTTAAGATGTCTTTTGTTGTTAGATCTTGTTTATCTTTTGGCATAAATACAAAAATGGGTCTGTAGTTTGCGGCAGCATAACCAGTTAAAATTTGTTTTGACTTCATTGTAACAGAATCTAAATCGCTATCAAAACTTGCTTCTACCTCCATATTTTGCTTATTCTTTTCTATACTTTCTAAAGGAATGTCATTAAAAACACCCACAGCAGTTTTTAAAGTTCCCACAACTGTTCCTTTTAAAAATAAACCTCTAGTACCTGCATTATAAGGCTCAACAAATGGGTAACGATATGCTATGTCATTTGGTGAAATAAATTTACCAGTTTGTGGGAAGTACATTAACGTATTTTCTACCCTGTTCCAGTTTTCTAATTCTTCGTCTAAAGGGAATTCGTTACGGGTGCTTGGAAAAACAATTTGATATTTAATGCCTAGTGCTTCAAAAATATTTGCAAACAATCTTGTAATACCATCGTCAGAAGCATTTTTGGTAGTATAAATTTTTTCAATATCCATTCCATTCTCACCAACTAATTCTTTATCTATATTAAAATTAGTTTTTACATAATCCTCAATTTTGCAAATAGTAGCTTCATCTGCTTTATCTGTAGCAAAATTCATTGCCTTGATAATTTTGTCTAAATACTTTTTTTCTTTATCAACTAATGTTGTGTTGTTGGTATAAACTTTTTTTGCAAACTCTTTCCAAGTGTATAATTCAACATCATTATTTTTTGATAAGTTGTAGCTTAGTTTATAATCTATTCTTGTTTGATAAGGTTTAACCAAAGCATATTTTGCATCGCTTAATTCTTTAAGCATTGTTGCTTGTGCTGTAACATATCTTGATTTATTAACCAAGGTATCTTTTTGAGATGTGATGCCATTGAATCCTTTTGCTTCAAACACCAAATGTTCTGGGCCAATAATTACAATAGAAGCTTTTTCAACTGGTGATGAGGTTAGCTGAAACACCTCTGTGCCAAAGAAAGTAGGGATTCTTTTAATGGTATATGAGTACTCAACTTCTGCATTTTTCTCCACACCTTCCAATGCAAATAATTTGTATTTACGACCATCTTCTTCTGTTTCTTTTATTTTAGAAGAAGGGAAGTCAATTACTTTTCCACTGGGCAAAATCACTCTTGCTTTTAAGTTTAATACTTCAGAATTCCTATATACTGGAACATATAGTTTATTATACATTTCAATGCCTTTGTCTGTTTGAACTTTAATGAGTTTGTAATAGCTCATATTTAAGTAAGCTTCTTTATCATTAAAAACATATTCAATGATTCTTGCATCGTTTAAATACACAGCATCTGATGATTTATTTTCTGCTGCAGCAGTATGAACAAGAGGTACTTTTTGCCAAGGAAGTTCATTGCTGTATGGAACATTTTGCGAATAAGCTGCACCAGCTATTGCAATAGAAAACACTAGTGAGAATAATTTCATAATTGTTATTTAGTGGTTGTTTTTTTTAATACTACTTGTTCTTTAAAATAGGAATTTATTTTTTGTATAGATGCGTTCCATAATGGATATTCAGTTGCTTGAATTAGCAATGGTTTGTAAACAATATCCTGCGTTGTAATCAGCTTTTTCTGACTAACAAAATATTTGATATCAAAATCGAAAAGTGAATTGCTCATTTTAAAATCTTTAGGTTTATAAGAAACCTCGTAACCATCTGGAATGTCAAGCACAGTGCATTGTTTAGTGGTATATCCATACTCATTTTGCAATGGCACTTTGATACGTTGTGTATCGATATTTGAACCTGCATAAAATTTCTCAAGGTTTAGGTTGATATAAATTTCATCTGCATTTTTTTTGCTATAACTTGGTATTTCAAAACTTGCAGATAGGTTTACTTGTTTTGTGTCGTTACTTATTTTTTTAACTTTATAATCGCCCATAATAAATTTGTTACTGGCTTTTTCTAATCTTGATTTTACATAATCTTTTTCATCATTACCAGTTTTATATTGCAAGTGATCCCAAACATCGCTACCATAATATCCATAATAATTTATACTGGTATTTCCTTTTATACCATTTTCTGTAATGCTAATTGATGTGCTGTCTACAGCAATATTTTTTGATGCTTCAATTATGGGTACATCTAAAACTTTATACTCTGTGCTATTGATGCCAACCAGTGCTTGTTTACCTTGAATACCACTTGATGGAAAACCAAAAATACAGTTAGGGTCTGTACCATCTAAAAACACCCAATTGCCATCAATATTTGCTGTTGAAATCATATGGTTATCGGTAATTGGTAAAAAAACTTCTGTGTATTTGTATGGAATATGCCTTGTTCCAATCCAGGTGTAATAGGCTTTTACACCTGCAATATTTAGTAGTGTTGTGATAAGGCTACTCATATCCTTACAATCGCCATAACGTTTTGTGCATACATCAGCAGCTTGTCGTGGAGTAAACCCTTCTAACCCATCTTCAAAAGCAACATACTTAATGTTTGATTGCACCCATTGATAAATTTTTAATGCTTTTTCTTTATCTGTTTTAATGCCATTTGTTAAACTATCGGCAAGATTTTTTAAAACTGTTGAAGGTTCTATGTTAATTTTTGTAACAAATGAATAATTCCATTTATATAAGTCATCAAGGCTTGAAAGTACATTTATTTTTTCTGAACCTTTTGTATAAGATGCAACATAAATAATAACGTGTGGTTCATAATATGTTGATGTTGGGGAGCCACCTAAACGATCTGTTGGTAAACATTTTTGTGCTGTAAATTCCCAATAATTTGTTCTTCCTTTTTGATATTGATTTACAGTAATAATATTTTTTTCGTTATTCTTTAAAATGTATTTTAATTCAACATTTTCTGGAGCAGAAACAGTGAATTTAAATTGCTCTACAGGAATATAAGATGAGAAATAAAAACGTGGCAACAAATGAACATCTTTATAATACATATTAGCAGTTAAATTACAAATGGCACCTTTAACTGTTTGAGGAAAATCGAAGCCAGTTTCTTTACTATCATCATAAAAAACAGAATTGCTATGCGAATCTTGTGTTTTAAATTCTGTTACTTTAATTTTTTTGCCTCTTTTGCTTCCATCAGGCACAATAGTATAAGCTTCTATGCTTTTCATTTCGCAAAAACTGCTATGAAACACTTTGTGTTTATTGTAAAGTCCTATGGCTTTTTCATTAAGTATCATAAGGTCTTTTTCTTCTTCGCTTTCTGCAATTAGACCATCATCTTTAAACTTAATATTTACAGTTTCGTTATATTTTGTGTAAGCAGCTAGGTAGCCACTATATTTTGCAGATAGCTCATCAATTGTTTGGGATGTTACCTGATTAAAATAACAAAGAAAAGCTAGTGTAAATAAGATACTTTTTTTATTCATTGTTGCTTGATTTAAACTTTTGTTTTGTAACTGCAACTTCTATTTTACAGATAATAAATGATTATAATAATAAGTATTTGTTGATGTTAATTTTCCCGTTAGATCGTAGTACTTGCAAATACCGTGCTTATCACCATCATAGTAATTTTCTTCTGATTTTAATTTGCCATTTGAATGATATGTTTTTATAATTCCGTGCAAATTGCCATTCAAATAAATTTCTTCTTTATCAGGATTTCCGTTTAGATGAAATACTTTTTTTAATCCATTTTCAACACCAAAATTTCTTTTGCCA
>JANYEB010000155.1 GCA_025363355.1 Chitinophagaceae bacterium
GATTATGTGTTGATGTTTTACTTATCGCTCTGTGGGATGTTAATGTCCGCTATCGCTATGAAGCGCAATTTCGGAGCTTCGATTTGACAACTTTCTGAAAAGTTGTCAAATCTGATCTGGCATGCAGGCTGCATTGCACGGGTTAGTGTGGTTAGCTTTGACAACTCTTCAGAAAGTTGTCAAAGCGGACGACGGATTTACAATGCAACATTCAAAAGGGTTTTCGGAGCTTCGATTTGACAACTTTCCAAAAGTTGTCAAATCTAAAAAACAACAATTACAACAAAACTTGTATAGGGTTTAAAACGCTATAAAAGATAATAATAACTAACCACTAATAACTAACAACTAAAATAAACCTCGTAAGCCGAAAAGAGGATAATAGAGTAGGCAAGAAAAAATAAAAATATGGCAAACTTAATTGGTAGATTTTACTTTAAGAAAGGAGAAGATGGTGGATTGCAAGGGGAATATTCTAACAACTACTCATCAACAAATGGTAAGGAAAATTCAATTTTAATAACACCATACCCTAGCGGTGGCTTTCTAGGCGAGTATTCTACAGAATGGATGGAAGGTGGTAAAACAGTTAAAGCAAAGTTGTATATAACATACAAAGGGACATCTAAAACTATTTACACACTACTTTGGAAAAACAAAAAAGGAGATGTAATATTTTGGGGTGAAGGTTTTGTAATTGATGATACCCTTCTGATTGGAGATTATAGAAATTATGATGATGTTTTAAAAGCACCAAATAATCTGTAGTCTATTTTAATAAAAGTCAGAAATTTCATTAACTATATAACTGAAGTATTGTTCACTAGATGAACATTTAAAAAGATAAATAAATTACTTATGAAGTACGTTTTACAATTATTTGTTACTCTTACAATTCTTATAGTATTACATGTAGCTTGTAACAATACCAATAACCAGTCAAAACATATTGACACTGCCATAGTATCAGAAAAGGAAGTTAATCCAATACAAGACACAAACTTCCCAATAAGAAATTTTGAGAAAGCAGATTTTATTCAATGTGATAATGAAATTTCCTTTTCAAAAGGGAAAAATTATAATACTGACAAGAATTTGCCTAAAAGAAAAACATATTTTCTTCTGGCTTACACAATGTCAAATAATTCCCAAACACTCATAAATGATCTTAGGATTTGTGCATCCTTAAAATTGAGGTTTAAAAACGAAAACATATATATATATATTCCTAATGGGTGGTTTGATGAAGATAGTTACGATATTAATAAAGGTCTTAGTTTTAATGATGCTGACCCGTATTCAAACCTATATGATATTATTATCAATGCTACTAATCCGTGGATTCCTAATACAAATAAAAAATTTATCTTTTATTTAGGAGAAAGGAGCGGACAAGCATTTATTGGACTTGATGCAGATCTTTTTACCAGAACTCCAGAAGAAGCAATTTTATTAATTAAATATCACGCAGTCAGTGTTGATGGTGAATTCAATAATAAAGTCAGCTACGATATAATGGATAAGTGGAAGGCCTATCAAGTTAGGCTTGGGCTAAGAAGAAATGAAATTCAGAGTCAAAATCCCTCAAACTCAACTTACGGCAATGATGAAACATCAACAAGTGCTTCAAGCGAACTGGGAACATATTTTATTAACGCAACTAGCAGTACCAAAGTTTATTTTCATAATACCTCAAATGCATCAACCATAAGAAAGGCTTATATAGATAGTAAAGAAATAGTCCAAGTTAAAAAAATAGAAAACGGATTTGGTTATATTGAATTTACTAATAATAAAGGTCAAACTACAGTAGGATGGGTCAATATGGCAAACTTAACAAAAGAATAAACATTTTCTCTAGTGGTTAATTAGTGTACAACCACACTACAGTTTCAGTTTGTAAGGTCACAAACCGATAAAAAATAAAAAATATGAAAAAAAGTACTTTCTTCTCTATTGGATTGTTAATATCCTTTTTTCTACCTTGGATTAACCTAACCATTTTTTCATTAAACGGCTATGAGATACCACTATCACTAGATAAAGTATCAGGTGTTGCGAAACTATTTGATGGAGGTGATAAATCAGATATATTAAAAATAAGCTACTTTCTTTATTTAATCCCTTTATGCTCTATTTTGAGTATAATAAAAGATATTTCTGGGAATAGCATTTTTTTTAGTGTGAATGAGTTTATGCTCGGTATTATAGGTACTAGTGGCTTTTTCCTTTATTTACATAGTATAAACGAAAAAGCACCATCATATCTTGGTGTTGGATTCTATTCAACGGTTTTGTTCTCAATTGTTGGAGGTATAAGTTATTATCACAATGATAATAAAAGCGAAAAAAAGAGTATTGTTGAAATTAAAAATCCATCAACCACTCTCACGTTAGAAGATAAAAATATTATTCTAAATCAACTTTCGCAACTACACTCGTTAAACGAAAAAGGAGTATTACCTGATGATGTTTATGAAAAAGAGCGTTTAGAACTATTGCAAAAAATCAACAACGGATCAGAAATAAATGAACCAAGTTTATCAGAGAATTACGAATCTAATTCTATTCCTATCGATGAACCAGCTATAATTGAAAAGCCTAAAACCGCTGAAGAAATTGCAAAAGAAAATGCAGAACTTGAACGACAAAAGATTAAGGATAATGAATACAAAAAGAAAGAAAGTTTAGTTGTAAAAATCATTGGCGGGATTGTTATAGTTTTCGTTATACTAAGAATTATACAAGCAATGATGAAGTAAATACTTTTCCCAGTGATTGGTGTCCCACCAACCACATTATGTATCGGTTTGTGAGGACACAAACCAATAGAAAGACTTTTATTATTTTCTTCTTACAGTTAACAGGTTAGATGCTACCCTTAGCCCTTGTTCATCATTAACAACTTTGGTCATTATTTTCTTTAATCCATCAGGCAGGCTTTCAATTTCGGCTTCGGTTAATGTGTGCAGAATTTCAAAAAACTCATCCTCATCATCGTAATAACCAACTAATAAATTGTACACGTTATTTGGGTGTAATCGTAAAGAAAATTCTTTGTCTTCTTCGTATTCGTTGTACGATACCACAGCCCACTGATCTTGTTCTAGATAATCGAATCTAACTTCAACGTGTGATTCGCCTAATAAATTAGTAACTAGCTTTTCTATTATTTGTGCCGAGTGTGTTTTTACTAAATCTTTAATGTCCATTGCTATTTTTATTTATAGTGCAAAGTAAAGAATTAGGGGAATACTATGTATGATATATCCTTTTAAATAAGTTCTGTTTATGAATTAATAATAGCAATATTTTTGACTATGAATAATTCTTCTATGGTATCTATCAATTTTACCAGTTTTCCCATCATTGAAACAGAACGTTTAGTGTTGCGTCAAATAACCAATGATGATGTGGATGATGTTTTTGCTTTTCGTTCAAACAAAGAAGCAATGCAATATATCAGTCGCCCCATTGCTATAACAACTGAGGATGCTTTAAGAGTGATTACTTTAATGAGTGATTTTTATGCTAATGAAAAAGGTATTAGCTGGGGAATTTGTTTTAAAGATGCTAATAAAGTAATTGGAACAATTGGTTTTGTGCATATAGATAAAGACAATTTTCGTGCAGAAATTGGCTATATGTTGCATCCTGCCTATCACAGGCAAAGCATTATGCAAGAAGCGATACAACCTGTTATTGATTTTGGTTTTAATACAATGCAACTTCATTCTATTGAAGCCACTGTAGCCCCTGATAATATTGCATCTAAAAATATTTTACTAAAAAATGGCTTTGTGCAAGAGGCTTGTTTTAAAGAAAATTTTTATTATGAAGGACAGTTTTTAGATACTGTAATTTTCTCTTTGCTGATAAATAAATAATTCTATTTCTTAATAATTTCTAATGCCTTTTTAACAATAGTATCATTGATATTATTGATTTCGAAATAGGCACTGTTGCTAATAATTTGTCTTGCTGCAACAGCTTTTGTTTTGTAGATAATTTGTTGCCTAACAGCTGCTGTGGCACTACTTACATCAATGCTATCTTTAGCACCAATTGCTTGTAGCAATTTCCAATCTGCATCTGTTAATTCGAATTTATTTTTAATGTCAGCCGCAGTTTTATAATTATTAATGCTTGCTTTGTTAGTGGTATAATATTTATATGCAAACTTTTCAAAAACATCTTTATAATAAAGTTTTCCGTAAACTGAGTTTAACATTGTTGTGTCAAATTCAATAAAATAATCTGGTGTAATACCACCACCACCATAAACAATATGTCCGCTTGGTGTTTTATATGAAACCCCTTTTTGTTGGCTAGAATCTTCCTTTGATTTGCCATTACTATGGAATCTTTCTTCCAACTCTTGCATATATTTTTTCTTGCCTTGGTTATATGGCTTTTGAATATTTCTACCCAATGGTGTGTAGTACCTTGCTACAGTTAATCTTAAAGCACCACCATCACTTAAATTAAATTGTTGTTGCACTAAACCTTTGCCAAAACTTCTTCTGCCAACAATAGTGGCTCTGTCCCAATCTTGCAATGCTCCAGCTAAAACTTCACTTGCAGATGCTGATGTTTCATCTATTAAAACAATGAGTTTTCCTTTTTCAAACAAACCTTCTTTTCTGCAACGAAATTCGTTTTTCTCAGACTTGTTTCCTTGTGTATAAACAATTAATTTATCTCCATCTAAAAACTCATCAGCAATTGCAGTAGCAGCGTGCATATAGCCTCCACCATTACCTCTTAAATCTAAAATTAGATTTTCAATCTTTTGCTTTTGTAATCCTTCAAGGCTTTGCATAAATTCTTCATAAGTTCTTTCAGCAAACTTATTGATGCGTATATAGCCAGTTTTATTTTCAATTACATAAGAAGCATCAATAGATGGAATAGGAATTTGAGCTCTTTTAACTTCTATTTTTTTCTCTTTACCATCTCTTAATAAAGTAAATTTAACGGTTGAACCTTCAATGCCTTTTATGTTTTTTCTTAACGACTCATCATTGATCTTTTTGCCAACAACATTTACGCTGTCATTAATCTTAATTAGTTTATCGCCAATCATAATACCTGCTTTTTCTGCTGGACCATCTTTTATCAAACGCATAATATTAAGCGTATCATCAATCATATCATATAAAATTCCAACACCAGTAAAATGCCCATCCATTTGATCATTTACACGTGCCAATTCAGCTGGTGGAATATAAATAGAGTGAGGATCTAAATGAGACAACATTTCTTCAACAGCAAACGCATTAATGCTATCAATTCCAACCTCATCAACATATTTTGATTTAACAAGATTAGAAATTTCTTGCAGTGATGAGTTTTTACTACCACCCCAAAAACTACCACCACCAATTCTACTATTTAGTCCATAACCCATTGCTAAACCCAATAAAAAAATGGCAGCAAATATTACTGGCATAAAATTCTGCGAACGCTTTCTCTGCATCATATTTTCAACTTTGAAGTGGGCGAATATCTGTAAATAATTGCTTACAGAGGTGGATTTATTGCTATGTGGTTGATAGGCTATGACTAGTGGTTGGTATTTCTATTTACAGAATTAATTGTTTCAATTTCAAAAACATAATCAATCCCATTAACTTCGCCAACTTTATGGAAGCAATTCACACAGCAATCAGAAGGCTTATTTTATCTATAATAGATGCTTTTTATCCCTTGTTTAAAAAAGTGATGCCACTGCAAACATTTAGATATGCAGCTTGTGGAGGTGGCAATACTTTGCTAGATATCATTTTATTTACCGTTGCCTATAATGTAATTTTAAAAGGACAACCATTGCATATTACTGATAAAATAAACCCTACAGCACACAGCACAGCTATATTAATTAGTTTTTGTTTTACGTTTCCAATAGGATTTTATTTAAATCGATATGTTGTTTTTCAAGAAGCAAAATCAGCCAAAAGAGAACAACTAATTAAATACTTTGCAGTAGTGATGTTTTGCTTGGTATTGAATTATGGTTTTATGAAATTTTTTGTTGAAGTGTTTATGTGGGATGCAGTTTTCTCGAAAATTATCACCACTATATTTTTAGTAATATTTAGTTATTTCTCTCAAAAGCATTTTACTTTCAAGTTAGATGATGGAACGGAATTAATAGATTAAAGAAAGAAAATTATGTTGCTTTACCCTCAGTCAACTCCACATCAATTAGAGTTTGATAAAATAAAATCGCTTTTAGAAAATTATTGCCAAACAGAATATGCAAAGCAAAAAGTTGCTAACCTGCGTATCCATACCCATAAAAAATATATTGAAACCGAATTAAATCAAACCCACGAGTTTAAACTAATTCAGCAACAAAGCCAGTACTTTCCTTTAGACTTTACTACAAACATTTCAAGGTCCATTAAACTACTAGGCATTGATGGTGCAACTTTAAGTGGCGAACAATTTTTGCAAATCAAAAGTCTATCTGAAAACATCAATAATATTTATCGTTGGTTTGATAATGAAAGAAGATCAGCTTATCCTTTTTCTGCACAAGTAATTGCCCACTCTCATTACGATAAAAATATTATTGTTTGGATTGATGAAATCATTGACGAAGCAGGCAATGTAAAAGACAATGCTAGTGAAGATTTGCAGAAGATTAGAATGAGTTTATATAGGAAGAGAAATGAATTGAGACGAATGTTTGATAAGGTTTTGGCAAAACTTGCCAAAGCTGGTTATAGTGCAGATATTGATGAAAGCTTTAGTAGTGGAAGAAGAGTTGTTGCTGTTTTTAGCGAACACAAAAGACAAGTAAAAGGAATTTTGCATGGTGAAAGTGATAGCAGAAAAACTGCTTTTATTGAACCAGAAGAAACCATTCAATTAAACAATGATGTATTTTCTTTAGAATATGAAGAGAGCAAAGAGATTCAAAAAATATTACGCAGCCTAACAAAAAGACTTAACGTTTTTGCACCTTTATTGCAATCTTATTTAGAAATAATTGGCGAGTTTGATTTCATTAAATCTAAAGCAAAACTTGCAATTGATGTAAATGGTAATTTGCCAAATATTGTTGACAAGGCTTTTGTAGATTTAAAAGATGCATATCATCCATTGCTATTCCTTTACAATAAAAACTCTGGCAAAAAGACAATACCCGTAACAATTTCATTAAATGATAAAAGCAGAATTCTTGTAATTAGTGGCCCCAACGCTGGTGGCAAAACTGTTACAATGAAAACCATTGGTCTTAACCAGATGATGATGCAAAGTGGTTTGTTGGTTCCTGTGCATCCTACTTCTACAATGGGTATTTTTAAGCAAATATTTATTCATATTGGTGATGAACAAAGTATAGAATTTGAACTTAGTACATACTCATCTCATTTAATGAGTATGAAATATTTTTTGGAAAACGCCAATGGAAAAACAATGTTTTTTATTGATGAATTAGGAAGTGGAAGTGACCCTAATTTAGGTGGGGCATTTGCTCAGGTAATTATGGAAGAATTGTGTAATCGTCACGCTTTAGGTATTGTTACAACGCATTATTTGAACCTAAAAATAATGGCTAACAATACAAAAGGTATTGTAAATGCTGCAATGGGTTTTGATGAAAAAAACTTACTGCCATTATATCAATTAGTAATTGGTAAACCAGGCAGTAGTTATACTTTTTCCATTGCAGAAAGAATTGGCTTATCACATCAATTAATCAATAGAGCAAAGAATTTGGTGGATGATGAACATTTCAAATTAGATAAGCTACTTAACAACACAGAACAAAATTTACAACAATTAGATAAGGATAAAATTGTTTTAAATAAGTTGGTTAAAGAGAATGAAAAGTTGAAGAAGGAAATGGAAATTGTTGTTAATAAAGAGAAGCATAAACAACAGGTAGAACTATTAAAACATCAAAATCAGATTGCTGAAGAAAGGATTGCATATTTAAAAGATATGGAACGCAAATTGAAACAGGTTGTACTTGATTATAAAAAAACAGATAACAAAAATGAAGTGATGAAAAACTTGCAAAATCTTTTGTTTAAAAAAGATGAAAAGCAAGTTGTAAGCAAGATGGCAAAAAAAGTGAATGCCAAATACAATGAACTGAAAGATACTATTGTCGTTGGAAGTTTGGTGAAACTAAAAAAGAATTATCAGGTTGGAGAAGTAAAAGAAATAAGAGGCAAACGTGCTATTGTACAAATTGGTTTATTACCTATGAATGTTGAAATGGTTGAC
>JANYEB010000164.1 GCA_025363355.1 Chitinophagaceae bacterium
TTAAACTAGTTGTACTGTTAGTGCTATTGCTAATAGTAAGGTTCAATACTGCTGTACTATCGCAACCTGCTGCATTGATAGTGTTATAAATGTAGGAGCCACTTGCCGTATAGATGATACCATTCCAAAAATAACGGTTACAGTATGTAACATTGTTGTTAGATGTTGTAGCACTATTAATAGTTAGGTTTAAAGTAGCAACACTATCACAACCTTGACTATTGGTTGTTGTGTAAGTATATGTTCCTGCTGTTGTTCTACTACCATTCCAGCTATACGGCAATGCACTTGGACAAATGCTTACGTTAGTTGTACTGGTTGTATTTGTTTTTACTGTTAAATTTAAAGTAGCAACACTATCACAACCTTGATTATTTGTTAAAGTAGCAGTATATGTTCCTGCTACAGTTCTACTGCCATTCCAACTATAAGGCAATGCACTTGGACAAATGCTTACATTGGTTGTTGATGTACTTGTTGTTTTAACTGTTAGGTTTAAAGTAGCAACACTATCACAACCTTGGCTATTTGTTGTTGTATAAGTATACGTTCCTGCTGTTGTTCTGCTACCATTCCAACTATAAGGCAACGCACTTGGACAAATACTTGTATTGGTAGTTGATGTAGTATTTGTTTTTACTGTTAAGTTTAAAGTAGCAACACTATCACAACCTTTACTATTGCCACTTGTAAAAGTTTTAGTATAAATACCAGTTGTATTATAAGTAGTGCCATTCCAAGTATAAGTACCACCACATTGTGTTTGGGTGCTTGTTGATGTTGTATTTACGCAAGTAGCAACTGTCGTATTTGCTGAATATCCACCCTGACCTGTTACACTTGTTTTGTTTGCTCTTACTCGATAATAATAGGTTGTTCCTGCTGTTAAACCTGTTACTGACTGTGATGTTCCTGATACAGACAAAGCATTATAACCACCAACAAAACTTGCAAAACCTGAACTTGTTGAAACATCCAATAAATAATTGGTAACTATTCCCACTGTTGGTGCTGTCCAATTTGCTGTAAAACCAGTTGCAGAAACACTTGTAGCTGCTGTTGCAGTTGGAACTACCATTGCATAACTTTCTACCCAATTACTGGTAGCACCTGTTAAAGCAAAATTGTTTAGTGTGCCATTGTTCGCAGTTGCAGTTTGGTCATACAATATAGTTAATCCTGTGTTAGTGCCACCTGCTGTTCCATTGTCAAAATTATAATAAGCAACAAGCCCCGTAGCGTTTGATGCAATTACATTATACATATTGGATTGCAACAGGGTTTGTGATAAAGCAGTATTCCATACCCTTAATTCATCTATTGAACCATTAAAATATTCTGCGAAAGCTCCTGCTGATACTCCTAATCTGAAGCTTGTTCCTGTAGTATTGAGGGCTGGCATAGAAAATGAAACATCCATTACACCGTTAACATATAATTTCATAGTATTACCATCGTATGTTATAGCCACGTGAGACCACTTACCTACAGGTAAAGTTATATTACCAGAAACATCATTAAACTGTCCAACAAAATATAAATGACCATTTATATAAAGAAGACCTGACCTTTGATTATTAGCAAAGCTTCCCCAATTAAATACGCTACCATTTTGTGTATTATTTGGATTAATCCACGCTTCTATTGTTCTGGCATTATTTCCTGTTGGAAGCAAACTATTCGTTCCTTCCACATAATCATTACTGCCATCAAAATTCAAAGCATTACCTGGTGCTATTGCTGTTACTTTTATGGTTGCATTGCCAGTTTGTGTTTGAGAACAAGTTGTTGCACTTGCATCATTTACACTTACTAAAGTATAAACAAAAATACCTGCTGTACCTGTTGGTGCAGTAACAGCAATACTATTACCACTTGTTGTAGTTGCAATTGTGTTTGTGCCTCCATTAATTTTATATGTAAAAGTGTAAGGTACAATACCCGATGCTCCAGTAAAGGTTACAGAAGGTGCAGTACTATTTTGAGTTACTGTAGCGGTACCTGATATTGTTGCAGTTGGTAGGCTATTGATTGTTAAGTTTAAAGTTGCTGTGCTATCACAACCCTTGCTATTACCACCTGTAAAGGTTTTAGCATAAACCCCAGTTGCATTATATGTAACGCCATTCCATAAATAACTGCCACAAGCTATGGCACTATTGGTTGATGTTGTTGCACTATTAATCGTTAAGTTCAATGTTGCTGTGCTATCACAACCATTGCTATTCCCACCAGTAAAGGTTTTAGTGTAAACACCAGTTGCATTATATGTAACGCCATTCCATACATAACTACCACAGGCAGTTGCACTATTGGTTGATGTTGTTGCACTATTAATCGTTAAGTTTAATGTAGCTGTGCTATCACATCCTTTACTGTTTGTAGTGCTAAATGTTTTTGCTCCACTTGTTGTGTAACTAACACCATTCCATAAATAACTACCACAAGCAGTGGCACTGTTTGTTGATGTTGTAGCACTATTAATCGTTAAATTTAAAGTAGCTGTGCTATCACAACCTTTACTATTACTTGCTGTAAAGGTTTTTGTTTTAGCTCCACTCGTTGTATAAGTTACACCATTCCACAAATAATTCCCACCACATTGTGTTTGTGTACTGGTTGAACTTGTTGCACTATTAATAGTTAGGTTTAACGTTGCCACACTATCACAACCTTTGCTATTGCCTCCTGTAAAAGTTTTACTATATATGCCAGTAGCATTATATGTAACGCCATTCCAAATATAAGTGCCACCACATTGTGTTTGTGTACTTGTTGAAGTACTTGCACTATTAATAGTTAAATTTAAAGTTGCAGTACTATCACAACCTTTGTTATTGCCACCTATAAATGTTTTAGTATAAACACCACTTGTTGTGTAAGTAATATCATTCCATAAATAATTACCACCACATTGTGTTTGTGTACTCGTAGATGTTGTTGTACTATTAATTGTTAAGTTTAATGTTGCAACACTATCACATCCCTTGCTATTACCACCTATAAAGTTTTTAGTATAAACACCGCTTGTTGTATAAGTAGTACCATTCCATAAATAATTCCCGCCACATTGTGTTTGTGAATTACTAGATACACTTGAATTATTAATTGTTAAATTTAAAGTAGCTGTGCTATCACAACCCTTGCTATTACCAGCTATAAAGGTTTTTGTATAAACACCAGTTGTGGTATATGTTACACCATTCCACAAATAACTATTGCAGGCTGTTTGTGTAGTAGTAGATGTTGATGCATTATTAACAGTTAAATTTAAAGTTGCCGTACTATCGCAACCCTTGCTATTGCCACCTGTAAAGGTTTTAGTATAAACACCACTTGTTGTATAAGTAATCCCATTCCATAAATAACTGCCACAAGCTGCTAATGTAGTTGTTGATGCAGTTGCTGTATTAACTGTCAGTATTAATGTTGCTAAGCTATCGCAGCCTGTAGCACTAGCATTTATAAACGCCTTAGTATACGTTCCACTTGTTGTATAAGTAACCCCATTCCACAAATAACTGCCACAAGCTGCCTGTACCGTATTACTGAAAGTACAAAAACTGCTTATCTTCCATAAATCATTGGTTAAACCTGCAGCCCCTGATAGCGGATATGCAGTACCACCCAACAGCCACAAACTACCATTTGCATCTTTCCAACTCATACTGTTATCTCTTCCTCCGGGTTTATTAGTAGCTGAGGATATAGCTTTTGTGCCATAGATACCGCTTTGATTAATTGTATTATCCCCACTTATCCAGGTCCATTGACTGGTAGCAGTACTGTATCTCCATAAATCGTTCAAATCACCTGAAGTTGCAGTAGCAGCATATCCATAACCACCCAATAACCATAAATTACCTGAAGCATCTGCCCAACTATTGCAAACATATCTTGCCCCTGGTTTATTAATTGCAGCAGCCATACCTTTAGTACCATACACTCCGGTTTGCAATGTAGTTTTATCGCCACTTTCCCAACTCCATAGACCTGTGGTGGTATTATATTTCCATAAGTCGTTTGAAGATTGCGGGCTTCCGCTTTCTGTATAGGCATATCCGCTGAAAAGCCAGAAATTACCTGATGCATCTGTCCAGCTAATGCCTGCTTCTCTTGCACCTGGCTTATTAGTTGAAGCAGCAACACCTTTAGTTCCATAAATGCCGAACTGATTAAGCGTATTATCGCCACTTACCCAAGTCCATCTACCAGAACTTATAGTGTATTTCCACAAATCATTCAAATCGCCGGTACTTGTAGTGGCATCATTTCCAAAGCCTCCAAATAACCATAAATTGCCCGATGCATCTGCCCAGCTAAAGCTTCCATACCTTGTACCCGGTTTATTGGTGCTAGAGGGATTACCCTTAGTACCATAAATACCCGGTTGATTCGTAACATTATCATCCTCCACCCAAGACCAACGACCGGTAATTGTATTATACTTCCATAAATCATTCAAATTGCCGCTACTTCCACTAGCACCATATCCGATACCACCAAAAAGCCATAGATTGCCTGAAGCATCTATCCAACTTACACCTGCATATCTTGCACCGGGTTTATTGGTGGCAGAAGTACTTCCTCTAGAGCCATAAACACCCAATTGATTGGTCGTATTATCCCCACTTATCCAAGTCCACTGCCCTGTTGTATTATCATATTTCCATAAATCATTCAATGCACTGCTTGCTCCGCTTGCCCCAAAGCCTAATCCGCCAAATAGCCAAAAGTTGCCTGAAGCATCCGTCCAGGTAACAGCATCTCTTCTTGCACCCGGTTTATTGGCAGCAGCAGCAGTGCCTTTGGTGCCATAAACACCCAATTGATTAATGGTATTATCACCGCCCATCCAAATCCATTGGCTGTTTGCAGTAACCTGCGGTGTAATTAATAAATTCAGTGTTGCAACGCTATCACAGCCAAAACTATTACCGCCGGTAAAGTTTTTATTGTAAATACCACTTGCAGTATAACTAGCTCCATTCCAGCTATAGGGCAATGCAGATTGTGCAATAGTTACCGTAGTGCTGGAACTAGTAGAATAATTAATAGTTAAAGTCAATGTTGCCAAACTATCACAACCACTACCGTTTGTATATCCCTTGGTATAAAAACCACTGGTAGTGTAGGTAATCCCATTCCATAAGTAGCTGTTACAAGCCGTTTGTGTGGTATTGCTGGAAGTGCAGAAGCTGGTTATTTTCCATAAATCATTCAAGTAACCCAAAGTGCCACTTGTTGTATATCCACGTCCACCCATAAGCCAGAAATTTCCCGAAGCATCAACCCAGCTAACAGCTTCTCTTCTTGCACCGGATTTATTGCTTGTTGCTCCAGTTCCCTTTGTTCCATAAATCGCCAATTGGTCAGTAGTATTATCTCCATTTATCCAGGCCCATTGCCCTGTTGTTGTATTATATTTCCATAAATCACTCAAAATACCTAAAGCACCACTTGCAGCATATCCTTGACCTCCAAAAAGCCACAAATTATCTAAGCCATCCACCCAGCTAATACTATATGTTCTTCCACCCGGTTTATTAACAGCCCCAGCAGTTCCCTTGGTGCCATAAACGCCCAATGGGTCAATCGTATTATCACCATTTACCCAGGTCCATTGACCTGCACTCGTACTGTATTTCCATAAATCATTCAAATTACCAGTGCCTCCAGTTGCAGGATATCCAAATCCTCCAAAAAGCCATAAATTACCTGTTGCATCTATCCAGCTTATTGCATTTTCTCTGGCACCAGGTGCATTTGCAATAGCTCCTGTTCCCATGGTGCCATAAACGCCTAATAGATTCGTCTTATTATCACCCTCCATCCAGGTCCAACGACCTAAAGTAACACTGTACTTCCATAAATCATTCAAATAACCAATACTTCCGCTTGCAGCATATCCATTTCCTCCCAACAACCATAGATTACCAGATGCATCTATCCAGCCAACGCTTCCATATCTCCCACCCGGATTATTGCTTGAACTGGGACTTCCTTTAGAACCATAAGTACCAAATTGATTAGTCGTATTATCACCCTCTAACCAAGTCCACTGACCAGAACTTGTATTATATTTCCATAAATCATTTAATTGACCACTGCCTCCACTTGCGGCATATCCATTCCCTCCAAAAAGCCATAAATTGCCACTTGTATCTGCCCAGCTAACACTTAAATTTCTTCCTCCTGGTTTATTGCCTGCAGCAGCCGTTCCTTTGGTGCCATAAACACCCAATTGACTAATGGTATTATCTCCACTTACCCATGTCCATTGCCCTGATGTTGTATTATATTTCCATAAATCATTCAAATTGCCGGCAGCTCCGCTTGCAACATATCCAAATCCACCAAATAACCAAAAGTTACCCGAAGCATCTGTCCAACTGTTACTCCTATATCTTGTACCCGGTTTATTACTTGCAGCAGCAACTCCCTTGGTTCCATAAACACCAAATTGGTTAATGGTGCTATCCCCATTCATCCAGGTCCATTGACTGTTTGCAGTAATCTCCGATGTAATCAGGTTAACTGTTGCCGTGCTATCACATCCTTTGCTATTTCCACCTATGAAAGTTTTGCTATAAGTACCTGTTGTAGAATAAATAACACCATTCCAAGTATAAGGCAACTCAGATACACCAAGAGTTACAGTGTTGCTGGAACTAGTGGGATTGTTAATAGCCAAGTTTAATGTAGCCATACTATCACAGCCAATGCTATTACCACCAACAAAAGTTTTGGTATAAGTACCACTGGTACTATAAGTTATCCCATTCCAGGTATAAGTACCGCCACACTGTGATTGAGTGCTGGTTGATGTAGTGGCATTAATAGTTAAGTTTAACTTGGCTGTACTATCACAACCTTTGCTATTGCCACCCGCAAACGTTTTTGTTTTTAACCCACTGGTTGTATAAGTTGTTCCGTTCCATACATAGCTGTTGCTACAAGTTGTTGCACTGGTTGTAGATGTTGTAGTAGCGTTTATTGTAATAACTTTTGTTGCAGGCGTTGAACACCCTCCTCCTGTTTTTGTAATGGTTACTGTTCCGGCTAAAACTCCAGTAACAGTTCCAGATGCATTTACAGTGGCAATATTAGTATTACTGCTAGACCAGGTTCCTGTTGTTTTATAATCTATATAGCTTACAATAACAACTCCAGAACCACCACTGCCACCACCAACAGGGCCACCACCACCACCACCACTACCTGTGTTGGCTGCACCATTTGTTGCGGCACTTGTGCCACCACCATCTCCTCCAATACCACTACCACCTAAACCTAAAGTAGCATTGGTGCAGGTTCTACCTCCACCACCACCACCTGCGTAATATACACTTGTTCCTGTTATTGAAATTGCAATTCCATCGCCACCTTCACCACCAATTAAACTAGCTGCAGGCGAACCGCCACTTGCTGCACCACCCCCACCGCCACCTGCTGCATTGCAACCCTGGTCTGCAGCAGTTCCATTTCCACCTACGTTTCCTTGGCCACTTGTGCCTAAGCCGGCATTTGCTCCAGTTGAGTTTGCACTTGACACACCACCACCACCACCACCAGAACCTCCCGAACTTGCCGGACCACCTGCATCTCTGCTAGCACCTGCACCTCCACCTATGGCTGTTAAACTATTAAATATGGAATTTTGACCAGAGTGGTGCGGTGCCTGGGGCTAATTTGACTGGAAAAGTGAAGACGGTTATACAGATTTTAGCGATCGCTCTTTTA
>JANYEB010000194.1 GCA_025363355.1 Chitinophagaceae bacterium
GATTATGATTGCACTTAAAAATCCAACCTTTGAAAAAACTTATTTGACTGAAACAACACCCAAGGATTTAGCAGATAGTTTAGTAAACACAATCATTAAACAATTAAAAAATGCCCAAATTGGAGAAGCCAAACTTGTAAATGTAAAAGTTGCTTACTCATTTATCCAATCACATACAGCACTTTCAACAGAGGCAGGAGTATTAGCAGGAATAATAAAAGACATAAATAAAAAAGTAAACAGTTTTATTCGTTCTCACAAATACTATGATGTTTTATCAGAATTTTACATTGAATTTCTACGAAAGTCAAATAGTGATAAAGGATTAGGAATTGTTTTAACACCACATCATATAACAGACCTATTCAATGCTATTGCTCAAACAAATAAGGAAAGTATAGTTTTTGATAATTGCACAGGAACATCAGGTTTTTTAGTAAGTGCTATGAGGGCAATGATAAAAGATGCAAAAGGAGATGGCGTTAAAGTTGACAATATCAAGAAAAAACAACTAATTGGTATAGAGTATCAGGATGACATTTTTGCATTAGCCTGTAGCAATATGTATCTTCACGATGATGGTAAAACAAATTTAATAAATGGAGATTGTTTTAAAGAGGAAAATACAAATAAAGTAAAAGAATTTAAACCAAATATTGGGTTTCTAAATCCACCCTACAAAGCGAATAAAAAGAATGATATTGAAGAGTTAGAGTTTATTGTAAATAACTTAGAATGTTTACAGCCAAATGGTATTTGTGTTGCAATTGTGCCAATGAGTTGTGCCTTAGCACAAAAAGGCAAAATGCTTGAAATTAAAAAAAGGTTACTTTCTAAACATACATTAGAAGCAGTAATGAGTATGCCAGATGAATTATTTTTTAATTCTAATGTTGGTGTAATTTCCTGCATAATGGTTTTTACTGCACATAGACCACATCAAAAAAGTAAAGAAAGCTATTTCGGATATTGGAAAGATGATGGATTTGTTAAACGAAAAACTAAAGGTCGTTATGATGCTTTCAATAAATGGCAAAGCATAAAAGATAATTGGATTGAAAGCTACATAAATAAAAAATCAATTCCAGGGTTAAGTATAATGCAAAATGTAAAAGCAGATGATGAGTGGTGTGCAGAAGCATATTTAGAAACAGATTATTCAAAACTTTCAAAAGATGATTTTCTAAAAACTCTAAAAAGTTTTGTATTCGTTAACGAACTATACTTAAAAAACTAATGGAACTTATACAGTTAAATAAATTATTTTCTGTTCATAGTGGCAATAGCTTTGACTTAAATATGCTTGAAATCTGTGACGAAAAAAGCACAGCGAAGGTAAATTATGTTTCAAGGACAAGAGAAAATAATGGAATTTCAGCTTTTGTAAAATTGAAAGAGAACACAAAACCATTTGAAGCAGGTTTAATAACTGTTGCAGGTAGTGGTAATTCTGTGCTTGAATCTTTTATTCAACTATCCCCTTTTTATACAGGCTACCACGTATTTCTTTTAAAACCTCTTGTTCCAATGAGTGATTTTGAGAAACTATTTTATTGTTACTGTATAAGACAAAATCAATTTAAATATAGCTTCGGTAGACAAGCTAATAAAACGCTTAAAAACATTCTTTTACCAAAGGAAATTCCAAGTGAATTTTTATCTATCAAACTTGATGAATTAAATACTCTAAATGAAAAAAGTATTCTAAATGAAAGTTTGGAATTAACCCAAACTGAATGGAACTTATTTAATTTAACAGATTTGTTTAAAATTTCTGCAAGTAGAGATGGTTTAGTAAATGAATATCAAGTTGGCAATTCAGTTCCGTATATAAGTTCAACTGAACATAAAAATGGAATTATACAATTTGTAAATGAAGATGCAACTAATAAGGCAGGCACTATTACAGCTAATCGTGGTGGTTCAGTAGGTTTCTTTTTCTATCAGCCAATAGATTACATCGCAACACCAGTTGACGTAAGAATACTAACCCCAAAATTTGTAATAAATAAGTATATCGGATTTTTCCTAACCACAATTTTACATCAAGAAAAATATAGGTTTAATTATAGTCGAAAAATGGGGTCAGACAGATTAGGGAAAATAAAAATAAAATTACCTTCAAACAAACAAGGTAATCCAGACTTTCTTTATATGGAAAACTATATAAAATCCCTTCCTTATTCAAGTTCCATTTAGAGCGAAGAAAAAAACGGCATATAACAAGGGGTTTGGCAAAAGTGGGGCAGACGGAATAACAATGAACTTTTGGTAATTCTATTTGGCTTTTGTTCCAGCTTGACGGAATACTATTTGGCTTTTTGTTGTTATCTTCATCATCAGTTTTTCAATCAGCAGCGGTTCCGGGCGGACGGAATACTATTTCCCCACCTTCGCCAAGCCCTGTTCGTTGTACGTCACCCTAAACGACATCCTACTAACATTTAAACATCCAAGACTTTGCCGACACGACCCAACGCACCAAGTCAGGCACATTTGCAAGGCACACAAAGCCGACACACAAAAGCCAACCTTGCAAAAGAGCCTGCCTTGTGCCAAAGCACAGCCCACACACCTCAACAGACGGAATTCTTATCGGCTTCAACAAAATACATCAGCAAATAACAATATTCAGCACCAAAG
>JANYEB010000195.1 GCA_025363355.1 Chitinophagaceae bacterium
AAGAAATTAAAGGATTACATTGTAAAATTTATTTTAATGAAAAAGAAGCAATCATTTCATCAATGAATTTGCTCTTATCTTCAGATACAAGTTCATTGGATATTGCTTTAAAAACAACTAATGAAGAAGAATATCAAAGTATTTTAAATTTCTATAAAAGATATATTTCTAAAGAATTCGAGGAATACAACAAAATAATTAATGAAACAAAGATTTTAGAGGGTAACATTATACATAATATCAGAACAATTGTAACAAAACAAAAGGGTTACCACGTCGGGGGTATTAGAGATATATTTTTTGCAGAAGATTCATTGATAGTGACTGCTCATTATAGCACTTATAGGTTTATAATAAAAAAAATAAATGATAATAATCATCTTTTTTGTATAACTCAATTAACACAGCACGAGAGTGAAAATATTGAATCCAATATAAAGCAGTTTTTTAAAGATATTGATATGGATTTCAGTTGGGAAAATAATAGTACAGGACTATCAGTATTTCAAGGCATTTTTAGGCAAAAAGTTGATAGTTCAAATCTACAAGATTTACAAGTAAATGAAAAAGATTTAATTGTGAAAACAGTATTAACTTTTATTGGCTGTAGTGAGGCATATATTGATATTATTAATTCAAATGATAATGAGGTTTATTCTCAGAGAGTTGCTTTGATGAGATATTCCCCCTACTCATCGTAGTTTACAACTTTCCGCCTTTGTTGGTCTTCGCTTCCATCTTCGCCGATGTTGTGTGTTCTTTTTCTAGTGGTTGGTGTCCCAACATCCACAATTAATTTCGGTTTGTGAAGACACAAACCGATAGCCTCAAAAAAGGAGTAACGGATAAAACACTAGTTTAAATTGCATTTCTAAGGCTGCAACATCGTACATCTGAAGCACTAAGTTGCACTTCCGAAGTACACAATCGGACTTAAGAAGTGCAACAGCATATCTAGAAATCCAAATTTGCTGCTAAATTAAGTGCAACAATGTAGTTCAGGGGTTAACTTGAGTAGTTCAGAACTGCAACATCAAACTTCAGAGTTACAAATTCGTACTTCAACAGGTAAATATCGTAGTTCTGAAGTACACTTTTTTGCATTAATCAGTACAAAATCGGACTTCACATGTGCAAAGTTTTACTTTGCTGGTGCAACATCGGACTTCAGATGTTCAAAGCTCTACTTTGCTGGTGCAACATCGTATTTCCGAGGTATGAATTCGTAGTGCCGAGGTACTAAATCGTGCCTCAGAGGTGTAACATCGTAGTTCAGGAGTACAAACAGATAGTTGAAGGTATTAGTTAATGCTTAGGAGGTATTTTTCACCACTGTTGAAGTTCTTTCCTAAAGTATCATTCCATCTTTTGCGGCTAATATATTGTAGCTACTATCATCTTGCATAAAAGCAATTATTTTATGCTGGGTTTTATCAAAGCCCTGAGGCACAGAAAACTCAATCACTTTTTGTTGATTACTTGCAGCAATAGTAACAATATCTTTTACAATATTTATATGCTTTAATTGCTTTCCTTCATTTTCTCCACGAAACACTTTAGTTGTTGCATTTAATAGTATTAAAGCAAAATGAAGGGTAGTATTTTGCTTTAATGAAATAGCGTAGTTAACAATAATTTTATTGTCAGTTTGTTTAGCATTGATAACAATATTTTCAGCTTTCACCATTTGTAATTCTTGTTGAACTGTAGCGTATAATTTACTGCTATTAGAACCTACAAATTCTTGTTTGCCATTTACCACAACTTGTGGTGTATAGGCACCATTCAATCCAAAATGTTCAACGTATTCTTGTTGCCTTGCAGTAAAGCTTGGTTTACTATAAACATCTTTCCAGCCCAGTCTATTCCAATAGTCAACGTGGTAGCTAAGCACATAAATATTTTCCTTTATTTCATTTGAAAGCCTCGCTACTAAAGCATCTGCAGATGGGCAACTAGAGCAACCTTCTGAAGTAAATAATTCAACAACTGCAAATCCTTGAACTGTGTTAGTATTTATTTTTTTAAAATCAACCTTATTATCACCCTTACCAAAAAGAAAGAATAAGGAAAGAATTGAAATTGCTGCTAATATAATTTTCATTTTAATGTTTTATGTGTTTGATACGAAAAGTATAACAATAGCTTACAAAAATTTCATTTCTTCTTGTTGGAGTACAGACCTATAAACAAATCAACTTAAAAGTTTGGCTATATTGTAATATTCCAGCAATTTAGTTACTTATTTAAAAAACTAATATGCCCGAAGAGTTTGATATTAATGGTTCGTTTGAAGTAAGGCGAATGTCATCTGGCTCATTTGCACTTATTACACTTTATTTCTTGGTAGCATTTGTTCTTTTAACTGTGTATCTTTTTTATAACAACTCTTTGATTGTTATATTATGCTGTTTATTTTTTATTGGTTTAGGCGTTTACAATGCATCAATAAAGCACAAAAATGATGATGTGTTTATAGAAATTGATGCCACAGGAATTTGGGTGCATAGTAGAGAAATTAGCACCTGGGATAATTATAAAGGAAGTTATGTTAATATAAAATACGATAGCGATTATGATAATTATACCGACAGACAATTGAACAATAGGAACAATAGAATAATGCAAAGGGTGATTAATATAGAGTTTTATAAAAAAGGAGAATCGGGCTACTTTATTCATCAACTATTATTTAATGGCAGCGAAGACAAGGTTGAAGATGAAGTGATTGATGCCATTGAGTTTTATTATAACCATAAAAGAAGAAGTGATAGATTAAGAGTATAATTTACACATAAAAAAGCCTCACTAAGTGAGGCTTTTTTATGTAATGCTAATTCTTCAAATTTTTCAATATCCCTTTCAATTCATCATTACTCACCTTTGCAATACTAAATTCCAATGGAACATTTTTTTGAACTTTTGTATAGCCAGAACTTCCAAAAAAACTATTGGTTCCATCGCTTCCTAAAGCAACAGCCATCACATCTTCTCCAACAGGAATATTATTAAAATCATAGTTTCCTTGTTCATCTTTATTTGCAGAAATTAATGAGTTGATGTTTTTAAAAACAAGGTAAACTGTTAAACCCTTTGATTGCTCTTTGTTAATGATATTTGTTTTGCATATAATTTTTTCGGCAGGGGTATTATAAAATCTATCGCAATTAATCCATCCAAATTTATTAACATCAACAAACATTTTTTCGTTATTATTTAACTCAATACCAACTTTAATTTTGTCTAGCTGCACTAGATATTCATTAAATATTTTACTATAGTTTTCTTTGCAATATTTATCAATTTTTTTCTCAATTATTTTTTTCATTTCAATAGGCAATGTTTTGCAATTATTGGTTACTACAATGCTATCAATTACAAACTGACTAATACTGTTGTTTCTTTCAATTATAAATTCGTAGTTAATAGGATCTTTAGAATTTTTATCAAATACTCTTGCTCTATCAATGCATTCTGCATTTTGCAGCATATCTAATAAATATTTTTTTTGAGCATCTGTAAACTCACCATAAGAGAGGCTTTTAATAACATCCTCCATTCTAAATCCATTATCCATAATTTTTTTTCTTGAGAGATCGTTTTTATTAAACTCCCAAACTTCACTGCATATCTGATTGATACCTCCTTTTTCAACCCAATAACTAAAATAGTTTTCGCCATCCATATCATAATAATGGTCATCATAATATGCCCCTCCAAAACAACCCCAATCTATTTTTAAACCTTTAGCTTTAACAGTGCTTTTAATCCCTTGCATTAAACCAACTCTTCCATTATTTGTATTGTTAGATTTAACAAAACTTGTATTTGCAGGCTTCCAGTTTATTGTTCCATCTGCCTTCTTTTCACCATAAAAAAGAGAGAAGCCAGGTTTCACTTCAATAGCACTCTCAAGCTTGTAACTCTTGCCATCTTTAAGTTTCACAGCTTCTCCATTGCTGGTTGCATCAATATACCATGAGCCACCACTTTCTAAAATCTGGTTATCACTAACAGTTGGCGAATGCATAGCCAGCATATCAAAACTATTTTTCATTTCCATCACCTTTACTTCAACTGGAGCTGTTAGGGACTTTCCACTTTCTGTAACCAAATCACTTGTTTTGATGGTTATTACTGAACCTTTTTTTGTTGAAATAGTTGTGGTTGCATTACTTATTGGTATGGAGTATTTTTCTTTAACAACAACTGTATTAAAATTTTCTCTTAAAAAGTTTGACGTTGTTGCTGTATTAACTTTACTATTTGCTTTGCTAACATAATTATCATTGATTTCGTTTAATGGGTTGCTTTGTTTTGAAGTGTTAACATTACTTGTTTCTGTTGGCTTATTAGTTTGGTTTGTGTGTGCATTTGAAATTACTGGCTGGGGATTCTGGTGTACTGTTATTTGTGTTGAATTTGCGTTACTATCAGGTTTAGAACTTTGTGATGAAACTACTGTGGTTGCAGTGTTTTCAGTGTTATTGCAAGATATCATTAGAATACCTGCAACAAATAAAATGATTGTTTTCATAATGCAATTTTTTGATGAAAGTGTAAAGTAGTTTCTCTTTTCTAAAGAAAAAGTTAAGAATAACTACGCATTAAAAATTTCACAAAACATTATATAAATTATTGTTAAGATTTTATCTTCATTCAATAAAAAGCAAATACACACATCTGATATGTGAATGGTATAATTTTTTTATACAATTGTATAAAAGTTAAGCCAGCAATGCGATTCATCTTTGTGGTGTAATTATTCAATCACAATTAAAAATTAAACAAAATGAAAAAGATTAATGTTATTTTATGCCTAATTATATTTAGTGCAACAATGAATGCTTGTAAAAAAGATGAAGCATCAACCACTTATACCTATAATGTAAAAATGACAGATGGTCCAGGACCTTACAATGCAGTTTATATTGATTTGCAAGGTGTAGAAGTTATTGGAAGTGATGGGAGTACTGTTTTATTAAATGTACATTCGGGTATTTACAATTTATTAAACTTCTCTAATGGAGTTGATACTTTAATTGCAACAGGAGGTTTAAATGTTGCTACCGTGCAACAGATAAGATTAATTTTAGGAACTAATAACTCTGTAGTGGTTAATAATGTTAGCTATCCGTTAAGTACACCAAGTGCCGATCAAACAGGCTTAAAACTTCAAGTACATCAAACATTACAAGCCGGCGTTGCTTATACAGTGTTATTAGATTTTGATGCTAATAAATCTATTGTTGAAACAGGAAGTGGAACCTACAAATTAAAACCTGTTATTAGAACTGTTGAAACTGCTATTAGTGGTTCAATAAAAGGCAAAATTTCAGTTGCAGGAACACTTGCGTATGTAACAGCAACTTCTGCATCAAATGTTACTTACTCATCGCATGTTGCAACTACTGGAGACTTTATGTTAATGGGTCTTCCTGCAGGAGTTTACTCTCTTACAGTAACACCATTATTACCTTTAATGCCAGTAACAAAAACAAATATTAATGTTACTACAAGTCTTACCACAGACATTGGTGTTGTTGTTCTTTAACATAGGTAATTTAAAGCATTACAACAATTACTAATTTAAGATTTAGTAAAACCAGCCTTTCGGCTGGTTTTTTATTGCTGTATCATACAACTTTAACTTGTGGCTGTAGCCTCACTTAAGTCATTGAATATTTAGATTTGTAAAAGACCTAGAGTTTTATAAAGCTGCATATAAATGTGTCTAAATATTATATTCGCAAAAAATAATCAATGCAGCAAACCAACACAAGATTCAAATTTGGAGAAGGGAAAATTAGTGGTGCTATTTCAATTTTTTTAGCAGTATTAGCTTTCTTAGCAATATTCTGTTTCAAATTTCCAGAAGTATTTACCTCGCCTGAGTTTAGAGAAATATATACAGCAAGCTCAATGCAAACATTACTGGTATCAACCATTATTGCATCTTTCTTTTTTGCTGTGCTTAGCTTTATTCTTAGCCATAAAAAAGCTTGGGCTGCTTATGGATTAATTATTAATACAGCGGCAATTGTTTTAGGTGGTTTTACTATACAAGGCAGGGCTGTAAGTAAAACCAGTTGGCATTTAGGATTAGATTGGCTATTGCTGGATTTACTTTTAATGGCAGTAATTTTTGTGCCAATAGAAATGATTTGGCCAAAGAATAAAGAGCAAACAAAGTTTCATACAGAGTGGAGAACAGATCTTGTTTATTTTGTGATTAGCCATTTATTCATTCAATTTTTTGGGGTCATTACACAAAAGCCTGCAACACTATTTTTTGGTTGGATGGGACTTACAGGTTTACATACTTGGGTGCAAGGTTTGCCATTTATTTTAGAGTTATTATTTGCTTTTGTTGTCACAGATTTGTTTCAATATTGGGCACATCGCATTTTTCACTCACACTCATATTTATGGAGATTCCACTCTGTTCATCATTCTACAAAACAAATGGATTGGTTAGCAGGTAGCAGAACACATTTTATAGATATATTTTTTACTCGTGCAATGACATTTATTCCATTGTATGTTTTTGGCTTTAGCTCAATTGTTTTTAATAGCTATATTATTTTTATGGCAATACACGCAGTTTTAATTCACGCCAACACTCGCATTAATTTTGGTTTTTTAAAATACATATTTGCTACACCTCAATACCATCATTGGCATCATTGTGAAGATCCAAAGTATTATGGAAAAAATTTTGCCACCATTTTTCCTTTTATTGATAGAATATTTGGCACGTATTATTTACCAGGAAATATTTGGCCAGAAGGAACAGGATTACACGAAGCAAATTATCCAAAAGGTTACATGAAACAGTTGGTATATCCCTTTACCAAAAGCCCTTTTGATGGTGATTTGAATATGGAAGAAAGAACAGAAAGATGATTCATATTGCAATGCTTTTCCAACTTTACGCTTACATATTATTTCCAAATTGATTCACGCAAAATACTATCTAAATTATTTTCAGAAATAAAATAATAGAGTCTGAATAAATGATAAACAGCTAAGAAAATTGCTAAGAAATAAGCAAGTTTCTTGTTGTATAAAATACTTTTAAAATAAAAATTTTCAGTAAATAACGAAGTAGTTAGTGTGGCAATAATAGCTAAACAAAAAGCCACAACCAAAGGTCCAAAAATGTGATATGAAATACTTTTTACAACATTTCCTTCATAAAGAAAAATGATTGATTTTGTGATGCCACAACCTGGACAAGGGAAGCCAGTAAGCATTTTAATTGGACATAAGGATTGAGAATGTTCAAGATGTTCTGTAACAGTATTAAGCATTATAAGATATGGAATTGCAAGCGTTAATAACGCACCTGCAATTCCATATAATTTACGAGTATTAGCAATACTAATCTTCATAAAGTTTATTAATATCTCCTTGCAAAATCATAGCAGACACCACAGGAAATAAAAATCCCATAACTACCAAAAGTGTGGTTTGATCTTTATTGTATTGTCCTGTTCTTTCATAAATTCTAGGCAAACCTTCTTTACCAGCTAAATAATAGAAATACAAATTCACAGGCATACAACAACCAGCAAAAATGGCTATCGGTTCAGATATAACTTCTTTGCCTGAAACTGCATTAATTACTTCGGCCGTTTTAATATTCCAATAAATAAGGTATAAACCACAGGTAATAATACCTAAAATTAAAACCACAACGGGGTCGTTTTTAAATCGTGGAATTGGTTGTTGCTCCATAAACAATTTTTTAATATTTTGGTTAATAATGTTGCCAAATTAGATAAAATCATCATTGCAGAAAATAGTTTTTTTAAGAGTTTTAAAATTTGAACCTTTTTAATAGTAAATGATGAAAGCTTTTAACATTTATGCAACAAATAAAATTGTAGTTTCGTCTCATCAAAGGCTTTAAAAACTTCAGCTAACAAATGAGGGTCAGTATAAACACCAAAAACAGTTTTGAAGTAAAACGAACATCATATTATGTGTTCATTAAAGCCATACTATGTTTTGTATGGGGCATTTTATTAGCATTATCATTCATAAAATCTCCTATTCTATACTATCTAACGCTCATTTTTTTTATAGGCTTAAGCGTTTTTATTATCAGTAGAAAAGATAAAGATGCAAGTATATATATTGAGATTGACAAAGATGGTATTTGGGTGCAAAATCAGTTGTTGACAGATTGGAACAATTATATTGGCAGCTCTATAAAAAAAGAATATGTAGAAGATAATAGTACAGAGAAGCTAATCATTAATGTTAAGTATTATAAAGATGGTGAAAGAGGACATTTTTTAAATCAACTTTTTTTTGATGGGAATGAAGATAAAACAGAATACGAAGTAATAGATGCTATACAATGTTTCTATGAAAATAGAATGCTTAAATTATAAAATTAGTCATAATTTTATTTATTGCTGACAAATAATTTTGTTCTTTATTTATTAACCCAAATTTAAATAATATGCCACACACTACTGTTATTATCGAGCAAACATTTAATGCCCCTATTGCCAAAGTTTGGAACGCCTTAACCAACAAAGATGAAATGAGAAAATGGTATTTCAACATTGAAGATTTTGAACTGGAAGTAGGAAATAAATTTCATTTTTCTGCCGGTTCTCCAGAAAAAGAATATCTGCATTTGTGCAAGATTACAGAAATAATTCCTGAAAAAAAATTAGTATATACTTGGAAATATGATGGCTTTGCTGGCTCCTCTTTATTAAGTTTTAAACTTATTGAACAAGACCATAAAACCTATTTAAAACTCACACATACTGATCTTGAAACCTTTGCAGAAAATGGAAAAGATTTTGCCATTACAAGTTTTAATGAAGGCTGGAATCACATCATTAATATTGGATTAAAAAAATATCTTGAGACCACTGTTAATGCCTAATTTATATTGGTTTTAAACTGATAATTTGTTTGGTTTGTAAATCTTTCTATTATTGTATAAAATATAAGAATGCAACAAACAAATTTATTCAACCAAAACAGTTACCCAATTGATTTTAAATTTAAAGTGGGAACTATTCAAAATGATTTTACTGCAACCGATGCAATGGGTAACACATTGGCTTATGTAAAACAAAAAATGTTTAAGCTTAAAGAACACGTTGAGGTTTTTGAAGACGATTCACAAACCAATTTAAAGTTTGATATAAGAGCAGACAGATGGTTAGACTTTAGTGCTTGTTATACTTTTTACAGAAAGGATAGCACTCCATTTGGTAAGCTTTTGAGAAAGGGTTGGAAGAGTTTGTGGAAAGCTAGCTACGATATTTATGATGAAAATAACAACCCCGATTTACACATAAAAGAAGCCAATCCTTTTGCTAAAGTTTTTGATGCATTGCTAAGTGAAATACCAATTTTGGGAATATTTACTGGCTATGTTTTTAACCCAGAATATCACATTACAAGACCAGATGGAACATTAGTATTTAAACTAAAAAAGCAAGCTTCTTTTTTTGGAAGAAAGTTTAAACTAACAAATGAAGCACTAGTTGAACCTGGAGAAGAGGAAAGAATCTTGGTAGGTTTAATGATGATGCTTTTGCTTGAAAGAAGAAGGGGCTAAACTTCAACATAAATATTAGATATACTTTTTAGCAATTGCTAAAAAGTATATCTAATTCCTAAACCACCCCAACCACTTTCAAAATAATTATATCCAACTAAATTAAAAGAAGGTTGCCAATCAAGACTAAGATTTATGGGTGCTCCGCCAATTTTATAATCAATTCCTAAAACACCATCAACACCAATAGTCAAGCCAGTTTCTCTTGTTGGATAATCCTTCTTCCATTTATCATTCCAAAAGCCAATATGAGCCCCAAAACCTGCATACCATTTTAAACCATCAATAGGATCTATATCACCATAAAACTGATAAAGTGCAGTAACCCTGCTTCCATACTCCAAAAATATCCAACACCTTCTATGGCTACATTGTGTTTAATAAAGGTTTTGTAAGTAATTCCTCCAGGATAAAACTTAAGACCCAAAGCAGATTTATAATCTGATTTTTGTGCATCTGTTTGTGAGCTTATAGCAAGGCTCAAAAACATCAAAATAATAATTCTTTTTATAGCTGTTTTTTATACTGTGAAGACAATCTTTAAAAGAAAATAATTTGAAACTTTCTTTAAAATTTAAACTCTTTTTCCTTTCCATTTTCCACTCTTGATGTACAAATACGATGGTATCAGCATCACACCCCAATATAACCACTCACTTCCCCAACCAATAGCAATACTCATATTCAACTTTTCAAGTGTTGTATAAACATAAATACAATAAACTGTGATAGCCATAAACTCAATTGCTAAATTAATTTTTGTTTGTCCAGTGCCTGTTACAGCATTTAACCAAACCACACTAATACTCATTAAAACCAATGCTGTTGAAACTACTCTTAACACTGGGATTGCAGCATTTATAAAATCATCTCCCTGACCATAAACACTTAAAAATATGTGAGGAAATATGTTTAAAATAACACAAACAATCAATGCAAAAAGAAAAGAAAGTTTCATAATTTTATAGATGAGTTCTTCTACTCTATTTTCTAATCCTTGCCCAATAATATTGCTTACCATTGTATTGGTTGTTGATGCAAATGCCCAGGTAACACATCCAAAAAAACCAAATACATTTCTCATTACGTTGGATATAGCTCCAGCCTGACTTCCATGATGTTCGTTAAGAATATAAAAAAATTCCCAAGCAATAATACTTAGTAAATGCTGGCCAATCAGTGGTGCACTTTGCGTGAGAATTAATACTGCATTGCTTTTATTCCATTGCCAGTTTTTAAATAGTTGCAGTTGTTTACCAATTCCTTTGTAATGAATTACTAAAAAAATAACAAACAATCCCATTCCTTCTGCAATAACAGATGCATAAGCTGCACCATTAAATCCCAGTTTTGGCAAACCTAGTTTGCCAAATATTAATCCATAATCAAGAACAACATTAGTAATGGCTTCTGCTGCTGTACCATAAATCAATAATTTAGTTTGATTTGTGCCAACCAATAATGCATTTCGCATTTGATATAAATACAAAAAGAACAATCCCCAAATTCTGATATTTAAAAAACTCACGGCCATTTTAACATCTTCAGAATTTTTTAATGACCAGCTAAAAACTGTAGGCGTAACAAATGTTGTGATGATGATTCCTAGAATTGCCATCACTATTGCCAACCTAATTCCTTGAGAAAATAAGCTGCCAATAGCATCTATTTTATTTTCACCAGCTCTTCTAGAAATAAGCATTTGCAAGCCATTATTCAATCCTATTCCTACAACTGCAAAAATTAAGTAATAAACTCCAGTGATACCTGCAACAGAAAGTGATTGTTCACCCAATTGTCCTAGAAAAATATTGTTAGTTACAAAGTTTAGTTGTGGCACAATGATAGCAGCAGCTATTGGCAATGTAATAGATAGTATTTGTTTATTGGTAATTTGAACCCTATAGTCTTTTATCTCACTAGTTTGCATCAAACAAAACTAATTGAATTTCCCTTTCTATCTATTACACGCTCAACCCTATCTTTGCCCCTTATGAAGAATATCAGGAATTTTTGTATTATAGCCCATATTGATCATGGCAAAAGCACTTTGGCAGACAGACTTTTAGAAGACACCAAAACCATTGGTAGCAGAGATATGCAGGCACAGGTTTTGGATGATATGGACTTGGAGCGTGAAAAAGGAATTACCATTAAAAGCCACGCCATTCAAATTAATTATCCCTACAAAGGCGAAGAATATATTCTAAATTTAATTGATACACCAGGTCACGTTGATTTTAGTTACGAAGTAAGCCGTGCATTAGCTGCTTGCGAAGGTGCATTGCTTTTGGTAGATGCTTCGCAAGGTATTCAAGCACAAACCATCAGTAATTTATATTTAGCTATTGATAACAATTTAACGATCATTCCTGTTATTAATAAAATTGATATGGATGGTGCGATGATACCAGAAGTAACCGACCAAATTGTTGATTTAATTGGTTGTAAACCCGAAGAAATTTTGCACGCAAGTGGCAAAAGTGGTATTGGTATTTTTGAAATATTGGCAGCTATTATAGCAAGAATTCCCGCACCTAAAGGTGACCCACAAGCTCCTTTACAAGCTTTAATTTTTGATAGCGTTTTCAATAGTTTCAGAGGTATTATCATTTATTATAGAATAATGAATGGCACTATTACCAAAGGACAAAAAGTAAAGTTTATTGCAACTGGACAAGAGTATGATGCAACAGAAATTGGTGTGTTGAAATTAGGAATGGAAGCCAAGAACCACGTGGGTTGTGGAGATGTTGGATACATTATTACTGGTATAAAAAATGCCAAAGAAGTAAAGGTAGGAGATACCCTTACACAAAGTGGCAGTATGGTTGAAAGAATTAATGGTTTTGAGGAAGTGAAGCCAATGGTATTTGCAGGTATTTTCCCTGTAGAAACAGATGCTTTTGAAGAATTGAGAGATTGTATGGAAAAGTTACAATTGAATGATGCTTCTTTAACATTTGAGTTAGAAACCAGTCAGGCATTAGGTTTTGGCTTTAGATGTGGTTTCTTGGGATTGCTGCACATGGAGATTATTCAAGAAAGATTAGAACGTGAGTTTAATCAAACTGTAATTACCACTGTACCCAATGTTAGTTTTATTGCATATACCACAAGAAAAGAAAAAATTATAGTAAATAATCCTGCTGAAATGCCTGATGGTACTAAGCTTGACAGGATTGAAGAGCCTTATATTAAAGCACAAATTATTACACAAAGCGATTACATTGGGAATATTATGACATTATGTTTGGGCAAAAGAGGTAATCTTTTAAATCAATCATACATTACTCCAACACGTGTGGAGCTTACGTTTGAGATGCCTTTAACAGAAATCGTATTTGATTTTTACGATAAATTAAAATCTCAAACTCGTGGTTATGCAAGTTTTGATTATCATCCAATTGGCTACAGAGATGCAGATATTGTGAGAATGGATATTATGTTGAATGGGGAAAAGGTAGATGCTTTAGGTTCATTGATTCATAGAAGTAGAGCCCAAGATTTTGGAAGAAAATTGTGTGAAAAACTAAAAGAATTATTAACACGTCAACAGTTTCAAATATCTATTCAGGCTGCAATTGGTGCTAAAGTTATTGCACGTGAAAACATTAGTGCAATGCGTAAAGATGTTACTGCAAAATGTTATGGTGGTGATATTAGTCGTAAACGTAAATTACTTGAAAAACAAAAAGAAGGTAAGAAACGTATGAGACAAATTGGTAACGTAGAAATTCCACAAGAAGCATTTTTAGCTGTGTTGAAGTTGGATTAGAATGCGTTGATGGCTTATTGTTGTTTCATTCATAATTCATAATTCATAATTCATAATTCATAATTCTCAAAATACCGTCATTGTTATTATTGGACCTACTGCTGTGGGCAAAACATCGTTTGCTATTAATGTAGCACAGCACTACAACACACGAATTATTTCTGCTGATTCTAGGCAATGCTATAATGAATTAAATATTGGTGTTGCACGACCATCAACAGAAGAATTAAATCTAATTTATCACTATTTTATTGCTTCTCATTCTATTAATCAAGATGTGAATGCAGGGGTATTTGAAAAGTATGCTTTGCAATGTGCGGATGAAATTTTTACAAACAATAAAATTGCTGTAATAGTTGGTGGCACTGGATTATACGTGAATGCTTTTTGTAATGGCATTGATGAAATTCCAGATATTCCAGTAGAAATTAGAAATGATATTATTGAAAATTATACTGCAAAAGGATTGCCTTGGTTACAAAATGAAGTGCAAACAAAAGACCCTAAATTTTGGAAAACTGCTGAACAACAAAATCCTCAAAGATTAATGCGTGCATTAGAGGTTATAGAAGCCACAGGAAAATCGATCAATAGTTTTAAAAGAAACAAACAAGTTGAAAGACCTTTTAATATTATAAAAATTGGATTGGAATTACCAAGAGAACTATTAATTAGTAATATCAATTTACGTGTAGATAAAATGGTTGAAGAAGGCTTGCTTGAAGAAGTTGAATCTTTAATTCCATATCAACATTTGAATGCTTTGCAAACTGTTGGCTACAGAGAATTATTTGAATATTTTGATGGAAAAACAACCAAGCAACAAGTTATTGAAAAAATTAAAATCAGCACTCGTCAATATGCAAAAAGACAAATGACTTGGTTTAAAAAAGATACAGACATAAAATGGATAAATCCAAGTATCAATATTGATTTTTCTCAATTATTGTAAAATCATTTAATAAAAAATGAGGTGTAAATCGCAAATCCAAAATCAATAAATCGTAAATCTAAAATATCACTTACTTTCACTTTCTAAAATTATTTTTTATGCATTCTATTCTATTACAATTGCCTACTATTGTTAGCTTTTGGTGGGTTCTAGTTTTACTTTTTATTGTTTTTAGTGGACTTGTAACTGTTAATCAAGGCACTATTGCTGTGGTTACAATGTTTGGTAAATACCAAAGAATATTACGTCCTGGTTTGAATTTCAAGATTCCTGTGCTAGAGCAAGTTTACAAAACTGTGAGCATTCAAAATCGTTCTGTGGAGCTAGAGTTTCAGGCTGTTTCTATTGACCAAGCAAATGTTTATTTTAAAAGTATGTTGCTGTACAGTGTAATCAATCACGATGAGGAAACGATTAAAAATGTTGCCTTTAAATTCATTAGTGATAAAGATTTAATGCAAGCATTAATTAGAACTGTTGAAGGCAGTATTCGTGCTTTTGTAGCTACTAAAAAGCAATCAGAAATTTTATTGCTTCGCAGAGAAATTATTGAATTTGTAAAAGATCAAATTGACCAATCTTTAGAAGAATGGGGTTATCATTTACAAGACCTTCAAATCAATGATATAACTTTTGACAAAGCCATTTTAGATAGTATGAGTCGTGTTGTGGCTAGTCATAATTTAAAAGCTGCTGCAGAAAATGAAGGACAAGCTTTATTGATTACTAAAACTAAAGCTGCCGAAGCTGAGGGTAATGCAATTAAGATTACCGCTGAAGCTGAAAAATCTGCTGCACAGCTACGTGGACAGGGGGTTGCATTATTTAGAGCCGAAGTTGCAAAAGGTATGAGCCAAGCTGCTGAAGAAATGAAACAAGCTAATCTTGATACCAATGTCATTATGTTTAGTATGTGGACAGAAGCTATTAAAAACTTTGCAGAATTGGGTAAAGGAAATATGATTTTTCTTGATGGCAGCCCAAATGGTATGGAAAATACAATGAAACAAATTATGGGTATGGTAAAGTTAAAAGAGGATGGCAAAATGTAAAATATTCCTAAAATATTTTATTTAACAACAAATTATAATATCAATTCGTTTATTTGTTAAGTATAAATAAATAACCAATGAATTTACTGTTTTATATTCTACAAGTTCCAGCAGTTGCAACACCAGTTGTTGAGAAAGAATCTATGTTAGATCTTTTGCAAAAAGGTGGATGGATAATGTATCCTTTATATCTTCTTTTAGCAATTACAATATTTGTTTTTTTTGAAAGGTTGATTGCAATTAAAAAAGCTGCAAAAATTGATGATAGTTTTATGAACATCATTAGAGATAACGTTGTTAGTGGCAACATTGCGGCTGCAAGAAATCTTGCAAAAAATACCAACAACCCTGTTGCAAGAATGATTGACAAGGGAATTCAAAGAATTGGTAAACCCATTGATTCTATTGAAAAAAGTATGGAGAATGTTGGCAAACTAGAAATGTATAAAATGGAAAGAAACCTTTCTATTCTTTCTCTAATATCTGGTATTGCTCCATTGTTTGGTTTCTTAGGAACTATTATTGGTATGATTACTTTGTTTAAAGGAATTGCTAGTGATGGTCAGGTTACATTAAATGTTATTGCAGGTGGTATTTATATCAAAATGGTTACTAGTGCAACAGGTTTAATTGTTGGTTTAATAGCTTTTGTTGGGCATAATTTCTTATCTACTCAAGTTGAAAAAACTGCTTACAAAATGGAATCTGCAAGTACTGATTTCTTAGATATTCTTCAAGAACCGACAAAGTAATTATGAATGTTGAATTATGAGTTATGGATTTATATATTCAACTCTAATTTATTAAACAAAACATTCATAAGCCATAATTCATAACTCATAATTCAAAGAAGTGAATATAAGAAAAAGATTAAAGGAAAAGCCCGAATTACATACAGGAGCATTGAATGATATTCTCTTCATCTTGCTTTTGTTTTTTTTAATAGTCTCTACATTGGCAAATCCAAATGTTGTTAAGGTTAATAATCCAAAGGGAAAAGCCGAAACAAAAACAAAGCAAAATATTGTTTTATCAATTGATAAAGAGAATAAAATTTATTTGAATCAACAACAAATTGAAGTAAGCCAATTAGATACTATTATTAGCAGTGAAGTTGTAAAAATTAAACAATTTCAAGACACCCCAACTGTTGTTATTAATGCAGATACAATATCGTTTACTGGAGGTTTCTTTAAAATTATGGCATCAGCAAAACGAGCAGGAGCAAAGGTTGTAGCAAATGTTAAGAGTTAATTATTCTTTTTTTCGTTGGTAAAATCAAATAGCGTTGCTGTAAAAACAGCGTTCTCTCTTTTCTTAAATATTACACTCCAATTACCTTTATATCGAAGTGTTTTAGGAACAAGAAGCCCGTTAAATTTTTGCATCACTACTTCCATACTTACATCAAAATCATAAACGCCAGCTTTGTAACTTAAGCTGTAATTTCTAGCAAGCACTTCAAGTGTCTTCATATCAAACCAAGTGATCATTTCATCAACCACAATTTTGTCAGTTTTTAACCAACCTAAATTTTCTTTTGGTTTAATAGTAAATGTGTAGCAATTCTGCCCATTATACTCAACTATATCAATTTTATAGTCGTAATATTTTTGAGCTTTTTCATCATACAAGTCAAGCTTGTTACCAACGAATGGAATACCAGGAATTTTTTTCCCAGGATTAAAGAACAACATTTTTAATTGCTCTTTATGCTTTTCCATTCCAGATTTATTACTTGCATCTAAACTTTTTCCAAACACAATATTATCTTCTCCACAAACCTTTCCTTTACTAAAAAAGAGCCCAGCATAAAGTTCTGCTGTTAAATAATTATATTGATGTTTTGCAGTGTAAAAATCCCCTGTTGTAGTTTCTTCTAAAACTTCTGTTGTTCTGCAATTATTTGCTCTCGTTTGTTTAGTTTTACTGCTTAAAGAGGCTTTGATACTGCCTTTTTTATCTAGTAATTTTATATCATTAAAAGAGGTGTATCCAAGCACTCGTAAATTTCTGAAAGCCTTATAAAAACTAGTATCTTCTTTAATTTGTTGAATTAGTTTTTTATAGTCAAAATTGTTTCTTAAAAAAATTTCAGGAAGTGTTACAACACGATTGTTGTCAATGATTGTAGTATCTTGACAGTAAGAAAAAAATGGCAGAGCGAATAAAATTGAAAATAGAATTTTCATTATTTAATAAATGCCATTTTGTAATCAACTTTAATCTTGCCTTTATGAATATCGTTCAACTTGCTTTGTAATAATTTCTTCTTAAATGGCTTCATATAATCTATAAATAGTTTACCCTCTAAGTGGTCATATTCGTGCAAAATAACACGAGCTGTAATGCCTACAAACGTTTCTTCTTGTGGTTCAAACTTTTCGTTTAAATAACTTAAAGTAACTTTTTCGTGTCTATAAACATCTTCTCTAATTCTTGGAATACTTAAACAACCTTCATTGTAACTCCACTCCTTTCCATCCAATATAATAATTTTGGCATTGATAAAAACACGTTTTATGCCAGGAGCATCTTTATAATTCATTCTTTCATCTTTCTCCATCCCTTCAAAAATTTGTGTGCTATCAACAATGAACAAACGTATCGATTTATTTATTTGAGGAGCAGCCAAACCCACACCATTACTATCGTACATCGTTTCCCACATATCTTCTAAAAGCAACTGAAATTCAGGATAAGTTTTATCTATATCAACTGCAACTTTTCTTAAAACATTTGCTCCGTATGCAACTATTGGTAAAATCATTATTAAAGTTTGTAAGGTCGCAAAAGTAGTTGAAAGATACTTTTAGACTTCAAGGTTTAATTATTTTGTAAATATTCCTGCAACATTATAGTGGCTGCTATCATATCGGTATTTTCTTTTTTTTGTCGGTCTTTCTTTTTCATTCCCATTTCAATCATTGCTCTTGATGCCAATTTAGATGTAAACCTTTCATCAACTTGTTTTATTGGCAACGTTGGAAATTCTTTTTTCAATTGATTGATGGCAGCTTTAACTAAAGCTGTTCCGTGGGTTGAAGAATTATCTAAATTTAAAGGATAACCAATAAGCAATAATTCCACTTCTTCTACTGCAAAATACTTCTTTAAAAAAGGAATAAAGTCTTTTGTAGATACAGTATCTAAGGCTGTTGCAATTATTTTAAAAGGGTCTGTAACAGCTATCCCTGTTCTTTTTCCACCATAATCTATACAAATAATTCTAGCCAAGTTTAATTAATTATTGATGAATAAATCTAAAATTACAAATGCAGCAAAAACAATACTTGCAATGCCATTAGCTGTCATAAAAGCAATATTTACTCTACTTAAATCATTTGGTTTTACGATACTATGTTGATAGATTAACATTCCAATAAAAACAACTGCTCCTATCTTAAAAAAGAAATGAAAATTGAAATAGAATCCAATAAATATCACGATAGATGCTGCAATTAAATGTAGCATTCTTGATACATTCAAAGCTTTTGATTTCCCTAACATTGATGGAATAGAGTGTAACTTACTTTCTTTATCAAATGCTTCATCCTGTAAAGCATAAATAATATCAAATCCACTTACCCAAAACAAAACAATTAACGAAAATAGAATGGGCAATAAATGAAATTCAGCAGTTACTGCAAGGTACGCTCCTATTGGTGCTAACGATAATCCTAAACCTAAAACCAAATGACATAATGCTGTAAATCGTTTTGTGTAACTGTAGAATAAAATGATAAACAAAGCGATTGGAGAAAGCAACAAAACCTTTGTATTTATAAAATAGCAACTAACAACAAAAGCAATGCAGCAAATGATTGTAAAGATTAAAGCACTTTTTGCAGAAATTACGCCAGCAGGAATTTCACGAACTGCAGTACGTGGATTTTTTGCATCAAAACTTCTGTCTAAATATCTATTGAAAGCCATTGCAGCACTACGTGCTGATATCATACAAAGGATTACTAACACAAAAACTTGAATTAAATATGTTACATCCCAAGAAGAATGTTCAACTCTAAATAATAAAGTTATTTTATTCTTATAATTTTCTGAATTAACTAAATCATTAGAATGGAAATAAAAATATCCCAACACAAAACCAATCATTGCAAAAGGCATTGCAAAAATGGTGTGAGAAAATTTTATAAGATTAAGGTAATTTTTGAATCGAGACATTTAGATAATAGTTAATGGTTAGTTGTAAAGTGTATATGAACAACTAATAATTAATTAAGTTTTGTGGGAACAATTAAATCAAAAGCAGGAATATTTACTTTGAATTGTTGTTTTGAATTTAAGTTTTCCATAGTATAATAACCGTGCATTTTTCCCATTTCTGTTCTTAAATTGCAACCACTAACATAAGTAAAATGTTCGCCTTGTTTAAGTGTAGGTTGTTCTCCAATAACACCATCTCCATCAACTTCACGTTGTTCACCATTGCTATCAAAAATAAACCAATGTCGTCTTAAAAGCTGAATTCCAAAAGCATTGTGATTGTCAATAGTTATTCTATATGCAAACATAAACTCATTATTAGTAGGATTGCTGTAACCCGACTGATAATAAGTTTCTACGGTAATTTCTACTCCTTCTGATATTTTTGAAATCATAGTGGTGGTAAAGATAAGTGTATAAATCGTGTTACTACACTTACTAATCAATAAGTTTTATGGCAACTAAAGGCATTGTTCCAACTCTAACTTTTGCTGCTTGCTTCGGATCGCTAGGTTTTGAAATAACACAGACAATTAACTTTTTGTACTCTAGTAAATTTTTCTTTGTAATAACTAGACTATTATTTTTTACAGTAAGAATTTTTCTTTCTAATTCTATTCTATTAGTATTCATAATAATCAAAGTGTTAGTCCAACTTTTTTTGTTAAATGCTGGCAAATATTTCACCTTAATTGTTTTGGAATTAGTACTGGCGATTTCAACATCTTTTTCTTTACCAGCAACTCCGCTGGCAATTTTTTTAGCTCCTATAAAAAGCTGCCAACTATTATTAGTTTGACTGAAAGATAGAAATGGCAATAGAAATAATGCTGTAATAAAATGTTTCATTATTGCAAATTTACTGAAATAGAGATTAATCATATTTCTAAAATCGTTAACTCAAAACACCATTCAAAAACATTCATTAATTGTTTACGCTTTATTTTGCGAAAAAATAATTTTATGATAATAATTGGTCAAAAAGCCCCGGATTTTACTCTACATACTTCTGATAAAGAAGTAAAAATTACTTTAAGTGAATTGCAAGGCAAAAACGTTTTATTACTTTTCTTTCCTCAAGCATTTACAGGTGTTTGCACTAAAGAACTTTGTAGTGTAAGAGACAATATTGCACAATACAACAATGCAAATGCTGAGGTATTGGGTATATCTGTTGACTCTCCTTTTACACTTGCAAAATATAAAGAAGAGCAAGGATTGAACTTTACTTTGCTGAGTGATTTTAATAAAGAAGTTTCTACAGCATACGATGCTATTTATGATAATTTTATTGGTTGGATGAAAGGTGTTAGCAAACGTGCAGCTTTTGTTATTGATAAAGAAGGAACTGTTAAATATGCAGAAGTTTTAGAAAGTGCTGGAGATTTACCAAATTTTGAAGCCATCAATGCCACTTTAGTAAGTTAGTAATCATTTTTATTATGATTAAAAAACCTCGAAAGAATAATGCTTTCGAGGTTTTTTATTTAATACTTTTCAAGAATCCATAACCAACATTAACTAACATTTAAAACTTCATTTGCATTTGCTGCATTATGTTTGTAAACTAATATTGCAACAATGAAAAAGATTTTAATTTTAATGTTGGCATTTGTTTCAGCCCAACTAAATGCACAAGATAAACCTAAAACAAATTATAAAGTAGCTATCGTGGCTTTTTATAATCTTGAAAATTTTTATGATACACTTGATGATCCCAAAATTGATGATGAAGAATTTTTGCCAACTGGGGCAAGAAACTATAATAGTGCCATATACTTAAATAAGGTTGGAAAACTTGCATCTGTAATTCAAAAATTAGGAACAGATGACGAAAAAATTCCTTGTCCAGATGGACCAGCTTTTATTGGTGTGGCTGAGGTAGAGAACGATAATGTATTAAATGATTTAGTACATCACCCCTTAATTAAAGATAGAAATTACCAAATTGTACACTATGATTGTAAGGACAGAAGAGGCGTGGATGTTGGCTTCTTGTATAACCCTAAATATTTTGTAGTAGAGGAAAGCAAATCACTTTTTGTGAATTTACCTCACGGTTCAAAAGATGCTTATTTTACAAGAGATGTATTGTGGGTGAAAGGAAAATTGGATGGAGAAACTGTGCATATTTATGTTAATCACTGGCCAAGTCGTTTGGGTGGTGAAGAAAGAAGTGCACCAGGAAGAGCAGCTGCTGCAATGGTTAGCAAACACCATATTGATAGCATTGCAAAAATTGATGGTGAACAAAAAGTAATTATAATGGGAGATTTGAATGATGACCCTGTAAGCCCAAGTTTAACCAAGGTTTTAAAGTGCAAATCAAGTATTGCAGAGATGAAACCTGGGGCATTATTTAATCCTTGGGTTGAAATGTATAAGCAAGGTTATGGCACTTTAGCTTATCAAGATGCTTGGGGCTTGTTCGATCAAATTATCATTGGCAATAAATGGATTGACAAAAAGCAAGATGGTTTTTTCTTTATGAAACAGCAAATATTTAACAGAGAATTTATGACAGAAAATTATGGAAGATATAAAGGTTATCCAATGCGTACTTGGGATGGATTAACTTATAGAGGTGGTTATAGTGATCACTATCCTACATATTTGGTAATGTTGAAAAAAATAAATTAAACAAGAGAATAGATTTTACTTGTAAAAGTTTTGTCTAAATTTTCTAGTATAAAAATCACATCGGCTTTTGCATTTTGATACTGCAAAAAGTTTGATGTGATTTTTATTTGTTGGGTATATTGCTTAATCACTTCCTTTTTAAAATCAAAGTGACAACGTAAATACATTTCTCTTTCTTGTATACGAAAGGAATGATGAACAATGAATAATCTGTTTTGATAATTTTCTCTAACTCCTTTGCTTTGTTGTTGATAAAAAAAATCAATCATTGCTTGTGGATTAGCAATGACTTCTTCAACATTATTTCTAAATTGTTTGGGGATGAGTGTTCCTTTTAAATCAAATCTTAGTTCAGTATTGTTATTAAATTCAATATCATAAGATTGATCTCTTTTGTTTGGATTTGGATTTACATTTTCATTTAAACAAAACAACAACTCATCGCATTTACTGCATTGCCACAAGAACCAGCGTCGTTTAAAATAATTTTTATTTTCTTCTGAAAGGCTTGCTATTGTTGATTCTAAGTCACTATACGTTTTTATTGCAAACATATTTATTTGCGAATCTGCATTATCGTTTTGCGTTTGACCCCAGTTTAATGGAATAGATTTTACAATGCTTTGTAAGTTTTTGCTAAGTATGTTAAATTCCTCAATTGTCATTGAGTTATTAATTATAGTTTATAACAATATTCCTTTTTGTATAACGCCTCCACCAATAACATCATTACCCTCATAAAAAACAGCAGATTGCCCTGGTGCAATACTTTTTACATTTTCGTAGAACTTAATCTTTAAACCTGCATCATCATTATACAAATTACTTAAAGCACCTTTGTCTTTATATCTTATTTTGGTGATAGCTTCTTGTCCATCAGTAATGCCATCATACTTCATCCAATTTATTTTTGTAACAAGCATTTCACTTTGTTCTAAGTCAGTTTCTTCTCCCAAAACAACAGTATTATTTTCTGGATCAATAGCTGTTACATAAGCAGGTTTGCCTAAAGCAATTTCCAACCCTTTTCTTTGACCAATGGTATAAAAAGGATAGCCTTTATGCTTACCCAATTTTTTGCCAGTTTTATCAATAAACCAACCACCATCAACTTGTTCTTCAAGCCCATCAACTCTACGTTTTAAAAAACCACGATAATCATTATCTGGCACAAAACAAATTTCGTAGCTCTCGCTTTTTTTAGCTAATTCAGGATAACCTAAATCGTGAGCCATTTGTCTAATTTCAGTTTTACGATATTTGCCCAAAGGCATAATGGTTCTGCTTAAAAGCTCTTGGTCTAAGCCCCACAAAACATAGCTTTGATCTTTAGTTTCATCAAGTCCTTTGCTTATCACATATCTACCATTTGTGTGTTGCCTAACTTCTGCATAATGACCAGTTGCAATAAACTCACAACCTAATGCATTAGCACGTTTCAGCAATGCTTTCCATTTGATATGCGTGTTGCACATTACACAAGGGTTAGGGGTTCTTCCTGCCAAATATTCTTCCACAAAATTCTCTACTACAAAATCTCCAAACTCGTCTCTGATATCTAAAATATAATGTGGAAATCCGTGGTGTACAGCAGCCTGACGAGCATCGTTAAAACTATCAATATTACAACAACCCGTTTCCTTTTTTGATGTAGTGTTACCACCACTTGTAGCATAATCCCAAGTCTTCATTGTAATGCCTAAAACCTCATATCCCTCGTGATGGAGCATCAAGGCAGTAACAGTACTATCAATACCGCCACTCATTGCTACCATTACTTTTCCTTTCTTACTCATTTTACAAAAATAAAAGAATTGAATTACTAAGGTGGGAATTGTAAAAATGATATTACTTGCAATAAGTTAGTATTGATTATAAACTTGCAAAATTTGCTAGCTTTTTTGTAAGTTTATTTTATAAAAAACGGTTATGTTCGCAACATTACACATTCAATGAAAAGGCTTTTTCTTAGCATTATAATTTTACTGATTACTACACCATTAAATGAACTACTTGCACAAAAAGATAGTTTAAATTATGTGTATGATTCCTTTTTTTTAGCTAAGAAAAAAGGAATTTTTGGGCGTCTAGGTAAAAGTATTACAGCTGATGAACCAAAGCCAACATTAACCATTACTGGTGTTGTAAAAAATAATTTGCCTTACAACAGATACAGGGGCTTGCCCATTAGACATATTAATATTGTTTGTTTAGACCTAAATCAAGACATCAACGACTCTACCAAAAGAAAACGTGGTATTTTAAATAGAATTGCTATTGCACTGCACAAAAAATCAAGGGAGGCTATTATAAAAAATAATTTATTTTTTAGCGAAGGAGATAAACTTTATCCCTATTTACTGGCAGATAATGAAAGATACTTACGTGAACAAGTCTATTTAGAAGATGCCAAGATAACTATTAAGCCTGTTGATTTTGGCAATGCAGTAGATGTATATGTTTATACCAAAGATGTATTTTCTGTTGGTGGCAGTTTAAACATCAGTGGCAGTAACAGTTTTGATGGAGAATTGAAAGATGAAAACTTTTTAGGTAATGCAACAAGAATTTCTTTCAAGGCATTGTATGATGTAACTAGAGGCCCAGAATTGGGATATGGTGGAGAGTTTTTACAAAGAAATATTGCTGGATCTTTTTTAGATTTTTCTGCTGGATTTAAGAGTTTTAATACAGCTTTCAGCAGTGGAAGACCTGAAGAAACTTATACTTACTTAAAGCTTGACAAACCCCTTGTAAGTCCATATATGCCTTTTACAGGTGGTATTGATTTGTCTTGGCATAGAACATCTAATAATTATGTAGTTGACTCTGTTTACAACAAAGAAATTAATTACGAATATGTAGATTTTGATGCTTGGGGTGGATTTAACTTAGGCACTAAAAAATTTCTAAATAAAAATATTCAAAAACGTATTCGAGAGTTTATTGCAATAAGGGTTTTTCATCATCAATTTCAACAGGTTCCTGGGCTTTACCAAAATAGTTATAATTATGTATATGCCAATATTACTGGGGTTTTAGGAGCCATTAATATCTTTAAACAAAACTTCTATAAAACAAAATACATTTATGGTTTTGGAAGACAAGAAGATGTACCAGAAGGTTTTAATTTAAGCCTGATTGGTGGTTGGACAGATAAACAAAATCGCCCTAGGCCTTATGCTGGAATTGATTTTGCTAGAAATTATTTTGGCGAAAAAGGTAACTACTATAACTACACTTTTAGAACTGGCGGGTTTTATTACAACTCTAATTTTGAAGACATCAATTTGCTTTTTAACCTTGAATTCTTTAGCAGGTTAAAAGCATTGGGTAAACGTTGGCACTCTAGAAACTTCACCAACTTGGGTATTACCCAACAAATACGTACAACACTAGACCAACCTTTATTTCTTAGCAGTCCATTTGGTTTGCCAGAAATTTCTAATGGCGATATTGCTGCACAAACAAGGGTTACATTGAAACAAGAACGTGTTTTTTATACCAATTGGAATTTGCTTGGTTTTAGATTTGCTCCTTTTTTATTTGCCAATGGATGCTTTTTAGTACCAACTACAGAGAACATTACAAAAGGTGAATTTTACAGCAGTTTAGGTGGTGGTTTAAGAACAAGAAATGAATCTTTAATTTTTGGAACAATGGAACTTAGACTTAACTATTTTCCTAGAATTAATTTTGGAATGCAGGAATTTAGAATTGATTTTAAAACTGATTTGCGTTTTAAATACAATAGCCAATATATTAAACGTCCAGACTTTGTTTTGGCAAACGGATAAACCCTTTAATGCATCTACAAATCAACTTTACACTGCGTTGTAGATATAATAGACATTAAAAATAAGATAGCCAATCAATAACACTCTTGCAGCAATAGAATCAAAACGATTGGCTTTAGTTAATTGATCTTTTTTACCTAATTGCAAAGCATAGGCAGAACAGGCAACAACAGCAAAAATAAAAAATAGGGTTATCCCATGCAAGGTATCCACCAAAGTAAATGTTGTAGAATCGGGCAAAGAGGAATCAACAATATATTTATTACCGATAACTGCAAACAAAGAACCCACACTTAATCCAAAGCGAGAATCAATATTATCTGCGTGTATAAAAAAGCATACAAATGCTAACAGAAATGCAACATACATACCCAAAAACATTTTTGCAAACAACTCAAGTGCATCCCTTCTTATTCCCAATTTTACTTTGAAAGAACTGTATTCTGTGCGTGGTTTTCCAACAATTGAATCACCAAATGCAGTTTCGTAAACCTTAGTGCCTGTAGCCATTTTAAAGCTATCAATATCCCAGCCTCTTAAAGTAAATTTTTTATCAAAATGTTCTCCTATTGTATCACATACAAAAACAAAATCTTTTGAATCAAATTGCGAATTTTCTATTGAGAATCGTAGGTTTTGTCTGTCAAAAGGGAAATTATTAATCTTCCAATTATCTTTCATCACACATTGCAGCTTCATTAAAATAAACATTTTACCGTTTGATGAATCTACCGTTGAAAATGATTTGGTAAAGGTTTTTGCCTGTGGAATTTCTAAGTTTTGCAAAAAATCAAGTTCCTTATTGGTATAGGTTAACCATAACCACAGGTTGATATTATATTCGTTTTGTTTAAAATCAATATCGTGAATACTGGTAATATAAATACCTGTTTTCACTGTGTCGGGATGACTACTCTCTGCAAAAGAAATAGATGGTAGAAACGCAAAAGCCAAAACAAATAGCACTGGAATTATTCTTAGTTTTTTCATTTCTATTGATAGTTTGATATAATAAAATTTTATTTCAACACACGTTATTTCTTTTTTCCTTTCACTAAATCAAATGAATGTTTAATAAATTCTTTTAATTGATTCGATGAAAGTAATCCATCTACAACTATAGTATTCCAATGTTTTTTATTCATATGATAACCTGGTAAAACGCTGCTATATTTTTCTCTTAATTCAATGGCCAAATCTGGATTGCACTTAACATTAAACCTCAAAGGATTTTCGTCTAAAGCAAGTAATAAAAATATTTTATTATTGATTTTATAAACAATAGTATCTGGCCCAAATGGCAGCGATTCTTCTACTTCACCCAAACTCATTGCATAATTATGTAATTGTTCAATATCCATAGTGATTTATTATACTTCAATAAAAAAAGAAAAAATGGCGTTCAACTATATTGAATTAAAAATCTATTAATACGTGTGTACCAATTGTCGAAAACTTTTCATCTTCTAAACCCTTTTTATAAAACATTCCTATCATAATACCCAATCCTTTCCAATCAGCTCTTGATGAGCCAAAACGTACACCTGCTCTGTAAAGAACTCCATAAGTAGCTCCTGAATAATTAGAATACCGACTACTAGATAAATTAGTTTTTGAATAGCCGAATCCTGTACCAAAAAAATACCCAAATTTTTTAGGGTTTACTCTTGTTGACTTAAATCCAATATTATAGTCTAAAGCAAGTGGCAAATCGTAAGAAAACACAACACCAGCATCACTATTGCCAGTTGTACTAAAAAGTCCAATGCCAACACTTAAAGGCATTCCCAAGCTAATTGATGAGTTTTTATTTTCAACAAAATTATAACGAGGATAATAGGTAAGTGTAGATTGTAAGAGTGAGAAATTATAGTAATTACTTGAACTAACTGGATTAAGATTAGGTGACAATTTTGCTGATATATTACTAATAGTTGCTCCAAAAGCATGCATAAATTTTTGGGCATTGCTTTTAGTAATTAAAAGCATAAAAAAAATGAGGAAGTAAATTGTTTTTTTCATTTTTAATAATTTGTTGCACAATGATAATAGGAATTCTATTAAATGTTTTAAGAAGTTGCTATTATATTCATCAATAATAAAAAAACCTCCGCTCTAAGAATAAAGCAGAGGTGTATTATATGCCAGAACCAAACCCTTTTAATAGTTTTGTTTAATAAATCCCCATTCACGCATTACAGCATCTTTATTATCGGGATAATTAGCTGCAATTAAATGACCAATAGCCACCAACACTTTATTAATTTGTTCTCTATCGCTATCCTTTGCCGATACTTTATTACTAACAGTTTTAGATGTGTCGGTGGTAGCTTTTAATGCAGTTTTAAAACTAGAAGTTGTAGCTGTCCAAAATGCAGTACCAAACTCTTCTGCTGCAAAACCATCGGCAGCAATAGCAGCTGCGATAATAGGCAATGCCAATAAACGTTTATCATTATCTTTTGGTAAACGATAGTTGCTACCTTCTTTCACAATACCATAACGAGCAAATTGTGCAGTAGCATTGGCTTTTTTAAATTTCCTTTCAATATAAGTTTTCACGTCTGTAACAGCTGCATCAATTTGAGTATTTACCTGTTTCAAGGTTTGTGTTTGTGCAGGTTTGCTACTTCCAGCAGATAATCTATTTGCTAAATTGCCGGCATAGCTGTTGGCTAATGCTTCAAAAGCAGCTTGCGTTATCCATAATAAAATGAGTGCAGGATTTAGTTTCCATTTGGCACTAACTGATAGGGCAAGGGTAGAAAAATCAGAATCTTTTTTAGGAATGTTACTTGTTTTTTGAGCCTTTGTTTTTGGCGTTATTTCTCCGCCTGTTGATGGATTTGCATCTGCTGCAAGTTGTTTCTTTTTCATAAATGTATATTTTAATTGTTAAGAAAAAACTGGTTTATCTACGCCACAATTGCTGTATATATTTTTTGATTTTTAAACTTTTTTGCTTGTTTTTTATCATCCCTGCTGTGGTCGGCTGCCGATGTATTCAGGAATTTAAAATTCCTGTTATGTTTTTCTGCCGATGTGTACTGTTTTTTAAAATTCCTGTTATGGTAGGCGACCGCTCTGTATTGGTATTTAAAATTCTTGCTATAGTTTTCTGCCTACTTATACTGGTTTTTTAAATTCTTGGCTTGGGATGCTGCTACTATTCTTTAAATTTTTTCTATTGGATACTTCTCTTCTAAAAATCTTTTGCTAAAATATGAGGTGTTGGGGAAATGGCAAAAGAATTGGTTGTTAAAGTTTTGTGAAAGGTTAAAATCTGCTTGTTTGTTGACAGATGAATAAATGTAGTTATAATGAAAACATTGATATTTGAATATATTTAAGGCAGCATTTTTTATGAATTCAGCATCTTAGCTATAGAAATTGTATAATGAAACAACTAACTACTTTAATCTTTTTTTTTGCAATCATAAATAGTGCAGGTTCTCAAACCCAAATTTATAACTACTTAAATCATACATCAGCTTGGGGTGTGCATAGTGGTGGAACTGATTTCTCTAATAATGAATATAGGTCGCATTATAGATACTATATGAATGGCGATACAGTTATTGCATCAAACTTATATTACAAACTATTTAAAGCAGGTGTTGACAGTGTGTATCATTTAACAACTAACACCTCTTCTGCTACTTTTTATGATAAATATGTTGGTGCTTTAAGAGAAGATAATAAATGCTTTTATTTTATTTTTTCGAATGATTCGGTAAGCATTAAACTATTTGATTTTAATTTAAATGTCACTTATCCAAATTTAAGTCCTGTACCAAATATGTATGCAAATGATGGTTGTGCAAAGCCTTTAGTTGATTTCAATACTACGTTTAATCAATATTATTTAGGAACAATAGGCAAACACTTATTTACATTCTCTCAACCATTTCTATGGAACTTATATGAGGGTATTGGTTCAACAAAAGATATTTTAGAACAGGGCTCAATGTGTGGAATTGGGTTTGAATACAATTCTTACTTAAGTTGTTATTCAAAGGATAATAATTTAGTTATTATTGACAATACCTTTCCTTGTAATCTTACGCTAAATGCCGGAGGAAGTAATTGCACTGCAAAATTTTGTTATAATGCAGTGGATAGTGGCGGATATATTTATACAACTTTGTATAATATATCATCAACCCAAGATTCTATTATTAATTCAACTTGGAATTTGGCGTCAGTTAGTTTAATGATAAACAATCCTAGTTTTACTTACTATGCACCATATTGGGATACAGCTTACCCATACAGTTTGTTTATACAAACACAAAGTGGTTGCCAGGCAAGTTATTTTAACACAATAAAAATTGGAACTAACTGTACCTTTTTACCACTAAATTTTGTTTCATTTAATATTAGCAATTCTAACAATAAACCACATTTATTTTGGCAAACAAATAATGAAATTAATATCAAACATTTTATTATTCAAAGAAGTATTGATGGAAAAGATTTTATTGATATTGCAAAAACATTAGCAACGAATAAGCTGAAAAATCAATACGATTTTATTGATGAATTTGCTAATGAAAACAACAGTATCAACAAATACTATTACAGATTAAAATATGTTGAAAGTAATGGTACAAATAGCTTTAGCGATATTCAATCAATAGTTTTATCGGCAAAAAGCAAGATCACTATATCTCCAAATCCTGCTAAAAATTATGTTACAATTAATACTACAAATGCAAGAGAAATATTGTTACAAGATTATTTTGGAAGAATTATAAAAAAGCAAACAGCAACAAATACATCAACAAAAATTAATTTACAAAATGTAAAAGCAGGAATATATTTTTTACAAATAATTTATAAAGATAGTTCTGCTGTAAGTGAGAAATTAGTTGTAGAGTAGTTAATACCCCACCAACTTCTTCACACACTAATCTAAACTGTTATTTATTATTTGTCTTTTGCTCCCAAATTTTAGGATTTCTACTAGTATGTATCACAGCAAATATTTCAACAATATTATTTAATTCATCAACGCTGTAAGGTATTAAGAAAGGAAATTTTTTAACAAGTAAACATCTAATGTTTGCATATCTAATACTACACTTTAGAGGATTTGTTTTAAGGGAGTTTATTTGCGTTCTGGTTTGTTTAACAAACCTTGCACCTAGGTCAATTTATTGTTCATTATACCAAGCAGCCGCATCTTGAATATCGGCAAAAGCATCCTTATCAATATGTATTTGATAGTGCTTCACTATTAACCTAAAGTATTAGCTACTTTATCCCAATTCAACATTCTTTCTGGGTTCTTCTTACTCTTCAAAACCCTATCATTTACTAATGCTTGATGTGTTTGTGGTATTGGCATTGACTCATCCCAAATAGCATCATTAATCAATTGCTTTTCTTGTGGAGATAAGCTTTTTACTAGGTCAATTATTTTGTTAAAACTAATATCTATATTTAATGGAATTGTATTCATTGCAACAATTATTATTTAAAACCAAAACTAAATGTTTTTATTAATACCCCACCAACTTCTTCACACACTCATCCAATCTACTTTTGGCTAAAAAATTCTTTTCCAAATCCATATTAAAAGGAATAGGTGTATCAAGGCTGGCACAACGAAGTATAGGTGCATCCAGCATTGTAAAGCAATGTTCATTTATCCAAGCACTAATTTCTCCACCAATGCCACCCGTTAAAGTGTCTTCGTGTAGCAATAAAACTTTGCCTGTTTTTACAACTGCATTTTTAATAGCAGAATAATCAAGTGGTGCAAGTGTTCTAAGGTCTAATATTTCAATACTAATATCTGTGTTTGCTTTTGCATAATCCAAAGCCCAATGCACACCAAAACCATAGGTAATAATAGTAATATCGTCGCCATTATTTACAACATTGGCTTTGCCAATTTCTACTTCATAATATTCGCTAGGCACATTGCCACTAATACTTCTATACAATACTTTATGTTCAAAATATAATACAGGGTTTGGGTTATTGATAGCAGCAATTAATAATCCTTTTGCATCGTAAGGATTGCTTGGGTAAACAACAATCAATCCAGGAGTATGTGTAAACCAAGCTTCGTTACTTTGACTATGAAATGGCCCTGCCCCAACGCCACCACCTGTTGGCATTCGCACAACTGTATTGGCTGCAATACCCCAACGATAGTGAATCTTTGCAAGGTTGTTAATGATTTGATTAAAGGCAACAGTTACAAAATCGGCAAATTGCATTTCAACAATGCTTTTATAGCCTTCAAGTGCCAAGCCCAAAGCTGCACCCACAATAGCACTTTCGCAAATGGGTGTGTTGCGAACACGATGTTTGCCAAACTGTTCAACAAATCCTTCTGTAATTTTAAATGCACCACCATACTCTGCAATATCTTGTCCCATTATTACAAGGTTTTGGTGTTGCTGCATAGATTGTTGAAGGGCATCTTTAATGGCGTCAATGAAACGAATGTCAACGGTCGACCGTCCACTGTCCACAGCAATCTGTCGTCTGTTGTCAGTTGACTGTTGACTGTAAACATCATTCATCTCAACCTCAGTATCCACAACCATTTCAGCAGCTCTATAAGCAACTTGCAATTCAGATTCTATATGATTTCTAAATCCATTTCTAATATCAGAAACTTCCATTTCTGTAATAAATCCTTCATCAACTATAAATTGTTCAAAGTTTTTTACAGGATCTTTTCTGCCCCATTCTTCAAACAGTTCTTTAGGTACATACTTTGTTCCACTAGCTTCTTCGTGACCACGCATTCTAAAGGTTAAACACTCAATTAAAATGGGTTTTTGTTCTTTAATGCAATATTCACGAGCTTGTTTGATGGTATGAAAAACTTCTAAAATATTGTTGCCATCAATCTGCATTCCCTTCATTCCATATCCAATAGCTTTATCAACCAAATTGGTGCAACGATATTGTTCATTAGTTGGTGTGCTTAATCCATAACCATTGTTTTCTATAATAAAAATAACAGGTAAATCCCACACTGCTGCTACATTTAAAGCTTCGTGAAAATCGCCTTCACTTGTGCCACCATCGCCCGTATATGCAACAGAAACTTTGTTTTCATTTTTTAATTTATGAGCCAAGGCAACGCCATCTGCAATTGCCATTTGGGGACCTAAATGAGAAATCATTCCACAGATATGATGTTCCATACTGCCAAAGTGAAAGCTTCTTTCTCGCCCTTTACTATACCCATCTTTATTACCTTGCCATTGCATAAACAATTTGTGTAAAGGCATATTGCGAGATGTAAAAACACCTAGGTTTCTATGCAAAGGCATAATCCATTCATCTGGCTGTAATGCAATGGTACTACCCACTGCAATCGCTTCTTGTCCAATACCACTAAACCATTTGCTTATTTTTCCTTGACGAAGTAATACCAACATTTTCTCTTCAATCATTCGTGGCAGCAATAAACTTTTATAAATGTGAACAAGACCTTGAGGAGAGAAATTCTTTTTATAATTATCGTAGTTAATAGCACTCATAAAGCAATGATTATTTGGTGGCGAAAATAAAGCAATTGGTTTTGGTTGATAACAAGAAAAAGAAAAACCTCGCAATTTGCGAGGTTCTCTTTTTCTTGTGGTTAATATATAATCAAGTGATTATTTTTTTAGTTCTGCTAATTCCTTTTTTGTTTGCTCTAAATCTTTTTTTAATTCAATTAAATAAAGCGTCAGTTCCTCTACTTTTTTCAGCAATAAACCTTGTGTTTTTCCTAAATCTAAACCAGTTGTTGTAACTTCTGATGTTGTGGGCATATCTGGTAAATGTTTGTTATTGTTCAGATATTTTTCTAAATCTGTTAAAGGCATCAGTTTGTAATCGTGATTAAAAACATTGTCATACCAATCTTCGCTATTTTTAACTGCAACTTTTATTTTTTCAGTTATTATTCCTTCTTCAACATAAAGTTTATATCCATCAACATTTGCATTACAATTTCCAATTTTTACTCTGCCTTGATATGAATCTATAGAGAAAAATTCGTGTTCGTCTGGTTCATTTGGAGCTTTAAATCCAATTTTAAAAGCAATAGGGTTTTTATCAACTTCATTACCTGAAACTTTTGCCCCCAAAGTCCAATAACTAACATTTGCTGGATTTAAATCACCATTAGAGAACATAATACTCGGTTCATTTAATCCCTTTGAAGCCCAATTATTACTTAACTGTAAAAGAAAATTTTTGCTTAATCCATCACCAGCATTTCTTCTAATTTCTAATGCAGCCTGTGGAGCGTTTGTTCCAATACCAACATTATTTGTTGATGGGAAAAAATTTTCAGCATTTTTATTAACTGTGTCAATATACTGATAAACAATATTTCTTAAAGCAGGTTTTTGTACAGGCGACCAAGCACTAGTTGGCTTTTTTGTAATGTAAACTGGTTTTTTAACTGTTGTCTTGTACATAACCTTTTTTCTTGGTTGAGTAACAGGCATTTGAGCCACAGCAATTGCTGTAGAAAAAACAGCCAAGATGAACATTAACTTTTTCATTGTAGTAGTATTAGTATGTATATGGTTGTTGCTAATAACTATGTAAACGAAAAAAAATCAAAAAAATTTTCTTTTGAACTTTAAAAATGAATTAATTGAGCAGAAATAAAATAATAGAAATAAAAAAGCAGGTCGAATTCGACCTGCTTTTTTTGTATAAATAAGATAAATAGTACTAGAATCTTTCTAATTTAGAGAAGAAGAAATCTCCTTCAATAGCTGCATTTTCATCGCTATCACTTCCATGAACTGCATTTTCACCTATAGAAGCTGCATATTTTTTTCTGATAGTTCCTTCTGCTGCTTGTGCAGGATTCGTTGCTCCAATTAATGTTCTAAAATCTGCTACAGCATTTTCTTTTTCAAGAATTGCAGCTACAATTGGCCCACTACTCATAAAATCAACTAGTTCTCCATAAAATGGTCTTTCGCTATGAACTGCATAAAATTCTCCTGCTTGTTCTTTTGTTAGTTTAATCCATTTCATTGCTTTAATAGCAAAACCACCAGCAATGATATCATTGATAATTGCTCCTGTATGTCCTTTTGCAGTAGCATCTGGCTTCACCATTGTAAATGTTCTGTTACTCATATATAAAAAAATTTGGTCGCGAAGATAGGGGTTGACAATTTACGATTGCCTGATTAGGAATTTACGATTTTGTTAAATAATCTAATCTATCACAAATAACCAAACAACTTATTTTTACAATGCTATGCCACAATCGCAATACAATATTTTCTTTTCAAACGAATCTTTCAATATTGAAACTGATTTGTTGAAGAACAAAAAAGCCTTACATATTCTTAGAGCCATTAATCACCCTCTTAGATTAAAAATGTTGAAGCTAATTGATAATAATAAAAGGATGACTGTTACAGAAGTTTTTACTCAATTAGAAATTGAGCAAGCAGTAGCATCTCAACATTTAGCAGTTTTAAGAAAAGCTGGTTTTGTTATAACGAAAAGAGAGAGCAAGTTCGTTTACTATGCTCTCTCTTATAATTTTATGAACCAATTTACAAATACTATTAATAGTTTATTTGCAGAGTAGGATTACATTTTTTTAGAATCTTCAATAAACTTAGCCAATCCAATATCAGTTAAAGGATGTTTCAATAAACCAAGAATTGAATCTAAAGGACAAGTACAAACATTTGCACCAGCTTCTGCACAACGAATAATATGATTTGCATTACGAATAGATGCTGCTAAAATCTCACTTTTAAATCCTTGAATTTTATATATCTTAGATATTTGTTCAATCAATAAAACACCATCCCAACCACTATCATCAATCCTCCCAATAAATGGTGATATATATGTTGCTCCAGCTTTAGCAGCTAAAATTGCTTGCCCAGCACTGAAAATTAAGGTACAATTTGTTTTAATACCATTATCTGTAAACCATTTAATAGCTTTAATGCCATCTTTAATCATTGGTATTTTAACTATGATATTAGGATGAATTGCAGCCAGCTTTTTTCCTTCTTCAACCATTTCTAAATACGTTGTTGAAAGTACTTCTGCACTAATATCTCCATCAACTATATCACAAATAGTTTTATAATGATTGATGATAGCTTCTTCGCCTTTAATTCCTTCTTTAGCCATTAAAGATGGGTTGGTTGTAACACCATCTAAAATTCCTAATTCATTGGCTTCTCTAATTTGAGCAAGATTTGCTGTATCGATAAAAAATTTCATAAAAATTTATTTAGACTAGAATTAAAATAGAAATGCCCCACAAATTGTAGGGGCAAAAAATGGCAGGCTACTCACATCGCACCGCTCAACCGCTTGTCCTTGCTGTATTCCTACCCTGGGGAGTTTCAGCAGGAGCTGGTCGTGTAAGACCTGCCGCTGCAAATGTAGGGGGAACTTGTTTATTGACAAATTAGAAATAAAAAGTTTGTATCAATTATCTTTTAAAGCAATCTATATCTTGCTTTAATAACAATATCAACAAATGGTGTCAACCCTTAACTTCGCCACTCAAAATTTAAAAAATAAAAGGCATCGTTGCGTTCTTTGCTCCTTTGCCTCTTTGCGTGAAATAAATAAATATGAGCAGTAAGTATAAAGAATTTAGTGGGCTTAATCTTCCTTCAATTGAAAAAGAAATATTAGCAAAATGGGAGGCAGAAAATGCTTTTCAACAGAGCGTTGATTTGCGTGAAGGTGCTACGCCTTTTGTGTTTTATGAAGGACCACCAAGTGCCAATGGAATGCCAGGCATTCACCACGTTATCAGCAGAACCTTAAAAGATTTAGTGTGTAGATACAAGACTATGCAAGGCTTTCAGGTAAAACGTAAAGGTGGTTGGGATACACATGGATTACCAATTGAATTAGGTGTTGAAAAAGAATTAGGCATTACCAAAGAAGATATTGGAAAGAAAATTTCGATTGAAGATTATAACCAAAAATGTCGTGAGGCGGTGTTGCGTTATAAAAAAGAGTGGGATGATATTACCACTAAAATGGGTTATTGGGTCGATTTAAAAAATCCATATATCACTTACGAAAATAATTATATCGAAAGCCTTTGGTGGATTTTAAAGCAATTGTATAATAAAAATTTATTGTACGAAAGTGTGAGCATTCAACCTTATAGTCCTGCTGCTGGTACAGGTTTATCAAGCCACGAACTTAACCAACCTGGCACTTATAAAGATGTGAAGGATACGAGTGCAATAGCACAATTTAAAGCTATTAGGAATGAGAAATCTCAATTTTTATTTGATGCTTCAAAAGGGGAAGATATTTACTTTTTAGCTTGGACAACTACACCTTGGACATTGCCATCTAATTTGGGATTGACTATAGGTGGTAACATTGAGTACGTTTTAGTAAAATGTGAAAACCATTTTGGCTTAATAATAAATATGGTTGTTGCAAAAGCATTACTCTTCAGTTTAGTTTATAAATTAATATTAGAAAAAAATAAAATTTCAAGTAGTTTAACTAAAGAAGAAATTAATTTAAGAAATGCCAATGCTGAAGTTTGGAATCAAATTATTTTAGAAAAAAATAGACAACTGGAATTAGGTAACACAAATGCTGAATTAGAAGCATTAGTAAAAGTTAAAGATGCGAACTTAGTTTATGTTGATTTGATAGATGCTTACTTGGGTTCAAAACTTGAAGAAATCCAATACGAACAACTGCTTCCATTTGAAGAAAATAAAATAGACAATCCAAATTCATTTAAAGTTTTATTGGGTGATTTTGTAACCACAGAAGATGGAACAGGTATTGTTCACACAGCCCCTGCTTTTGGTGCAGATGATTATAGAGTTGGTAAAAAATACGACATTGGAATTTTAACAATGGTTGATCGTCGTGGTAAATTTTTATCAGGCATTAAAGATGATGTGTTTTTATATGGCGATGAATATGTAAAAGAAGCTTACTTAACTGATGCTGAAAAAGAAGTTGAGTTTCAAAACCAAAAACAAATTTTAGAATTACACGGCAAGGTAAAAGACTTAAAGAAATATTTAAGTGTTGATGATAGAATTGTGCTGAAATTGCAAGAAGAAGGGAAGTTGTTTAAGAAGGAAAAATACGACCATAATTATCCTCATTGCTGGCGTACAGATAAACCCATTTTATATTATCCTTTAGATGCTTGGTTTATTAAAACCACAGCATTAAAAGATAGAATGGTGGAGCTGAATAAAACAATTAACTGGAAGCCGAAAAGCACTGGTGAAGGGCGTTTTGGTAATTGGTTAGAGAATATGGTGGATTGGAATTTAAGTCGTTCAAGATATTGGGGAACACCATTGCCAGTTTGGAAAACAGAAGATGGCGAAGAGCAAATTTGCATCGGTTCTATTGCTGAATTAAACGAAGGCATTAGGAAAGCAAATGAGATTTTGGGTGGCGATGTAAACAAGCATTATTTACACGAAGGTATTTTGGATTTACATAAGCCTTTTGTGGATGATATTATTTTGGTAAGTGAATCTGGCAAACCAATGCAACGTGTTGCAGACCTTATAGATGTTTGGTTTGATAGTGGTGCAATGCCTTATGCCCAACATCATTTTCCTTTTGAAAACAAAGAATTATTTGCTAATAATTACCCAGCAGATTTTATTGCTGAAGGCGTTGACCAAACACGTGGGTGGTTTTATACTTTACACGCTATTGGTTCTTTAATAAAAGAAAGTGTAATTGAAGAATTAGAGAAAGCAAATTTGCCAACAGATAAAGTGGATGGTAGGGCTTATAAAACGGTTGTCAGCAATGGTTTGGTGTTGGATAAAAATGGTGTTAAAATGAGCAAACGCTTGGGCAATATTGTTAATCCATTTGAAACAATAGAAAAATTTGGAGCCGATGCTACGCGTTGGTATTTGGTAACCAATGCAAGTCCTTGGGATAATTTAAAATTTGATTTAGCTGGCATCCAAGAAGTACAACGTAAGTTTTTTGGAACGCTCTACAATACTTACCAGTTCTTTGTTTTATATAGTAATGTAGATGGTTTTGCTTTTAAAGAAGCCTATATTCCTTTACAACAAAGACCAGAAATTGACAGGTGGATTTTATCTTCTTTAAACACTTTAATTAAAAAATGTACCGCATCAATGGACGATTATGAGCCAACTGCTGCTGGTCGTTTTATTGAAGAATTTGTAGATGAACATTTAAGCAATTGGTATGTTCGTTTATGCAGGAGAAGATTTTGGAAAGGAGAATATGAGCAAGATAAAATTTCAGCATATCAAACTTTATATGAATGTTTAGAAACTGTGTGCAGATTAATTGCTCCAATTTCTCCATTTTTTGCCGATGCTATTTTTCAAAATTTGAATGCAGTAACAAATCGTTTTAATGCAAGTTCCATTCATCATATTGCTTATCCAAAATCCAATGAAACTATTGTAGATACTGCGTTAGAAGAAAGAATGCAGCTGGCACAAGATACTTGTAGCTTAGTTTTATCTTTGAGAAAAAAGGTAAATATTAAAGTTCGTCAGCCTTTGCAAAAAGTGATGGTTCCTGTTTTAAATATGGATATGAAGCATCAATTAGAAAAGGTGGAAGACTTGATAAAAAGTGAAGTAAACGTAAAAGAATTTGTTTACATCACTGAAACCGAAGGCATCATTAAAAAGAAAGTAAAAGCTAATTTTAAAACGCTTGGAGCAAAATTGGGAGCCAATATGAAAGAAGCTGCTGCCCAAATTGCCAATTTTAATCAACATCAAATTGCCGAATTAGAACAAAAAGGAGAGATTGAACTCAAACTTCAAACTTCAAACTTCAAACTTGAATTAGTTGATGTTGAGATAACAGCAGAAGATATTCCTGGCTGGTCTGTTGCTTCAAAAGGTGCACTAACAGTGGCTTTGGACATTGTGATAACAGAAGATTTACAAAAGGAAGGCAATGCCCGTGAGTTCGTAAATCGTATTCAAACCATCAGAAAAGAAAGTAATTTTGAACTTACTGACAAGATAAGTGTTAGTATTGTGGAGAACAAAAATTTGGCAGTTTCGATAAATGAATATAAAAACTATATTTGCGGCGAAATATTAGCAGAAAATATTACTTGGGTACAAGATATTGATGTGGCTGCTGTTGAGATAGAAGTAAATGATACGCTGCTTAAAGTGTTGGTAACTAAAAATTAATGCATTATGGCAACAAAAAAACCTGCTCCTAAAAAAGCACCCGCAAAACCAGCTGCTAAAAAAGTAGTAGCTAAGCCTGCCGCTAAACCTGTAAAAAAGGCTGCTCTAGTCAAACCTGTTGCAAAAAAAGCAGCAGCGAAACCTGCTGCTAAGCCAGTAAAAAAGGCTGCTCCAGCTAAACCTGTTGCAAAAAAAGCAGCAGCGAAACCTGCTGCTAAGCCAGTAAAAAAAGTAGCTCCAGCTAAGCCTGTTGCTAAAAAAGTAACAGCAAAGCCTGCTTCTAAGCCAGTAAAAAAGGCTGCTCCAGCTAAACCTGTTGCAAAAAAAGCAGCAGCGAAA
>JANYEB010000223.1 GCA_025363355.1 Chitinophagaceae bacterium
TGCCAAAGCTGCTAAGTATATTTATGCTAATAATTTTGCAAAGTATAAAATTTACTTATTGCCTGCAAGTGCCGAGGGCAGCGGTATTTTTAGCATTCAAGGTACCGTTACCAATAAAGCAACTGGTAATAAATTAGAAAATGTAACCGTTAGCTATGGCACTGCTGCAAATGATGTTTTAACCGATAGTAATGGTGAATATGGTTTTGCTAAACTATCTAATGGAAATTACACCTTAACATTTAGCTTAGCAACTTATAAAACCATCACTAAAATAGTTGATTTTAAAGGCGATACTTTGGTGGTGGATGTTGAGTTGGAAAGGGAGTAGTGGTTAGTGGTTATTGGTTAGTATAATAACAAAAAACCTCGAAGTGTTCACACTTCGAGGTTTTTTTACTCCCTCTCCTTTTGGAGAGGGTTGGGGGTGAGGCTTTATTCCACCACCAATTTCTTAGTTGTTTTTCCTTCACTAGTAATAATGCTTACCAAGTAAAAGCCTTTACTTAAGTTAGCAATATCAACTGTATTAGATCCCATACTTAAGTTTTGAGTTTTAACAGCTTTGCCATACAAATCAGTAACTACAATGCTTCCTTTACCGATTAAAGTTTCAACATTTAAGTTGATAAAGCCTTTAGCTGGATTTGGATACATAGTAAAGTTGTTACTAATTGTCATTGGGTCATTATTAATTGATACACTACGAGAAGCACAAGTGTAACCATTGCCACTCATTGTTCTGCTGTTTACACAACCTGCTGCACTAGTGTATGTGTATTTAATTGACCCTGCTCCTACTGCGTTAATTGTTACTACACCACCACTTGTAATGCTAGCAACTCCTGTTGCACTCCAAACTCCTGCTGGTACATTTGGTGTAGCAGCAACGCTAAACGTTTTACCTACGCAGAAACTGCCTGTTGGTGCTCCTGCTTGTGGATTACCTACTGTGCCTGCTGCATACGTAATTGTTGGTACTACTGGTGTTGGGTTTACTGTAATTGCATAGGCTGCAAAAGCTGTGCAACCTGTTGTAGTATTTGTTACTGTGTATCTTGCTTCGCCCCAAGTTCCTGCATTGTTACCTGTATAAACGCCAGCTGCATTAATGGTTCCTCTATCGTTTGAACTACTCCAAACGCCTGTTGTTCCAACTGGTGCTGTGCTTCTTAATGTATCTGTTTTAAAGCCTGCACAAACACTGTTGATACCACTAATTGGGGTTGGTGCAGATTGTTGAGCTACTGTTACTAATACACTTGCTGTTGATATACAGCTATTACTTGTTGATGCTACACTGTAGGTAATAGTAGCGGTGCCATTACTGTTTGGAGTTACAACACCAGCTTGACTGCCTCCTGTAACACTAGCAACTGTTGGGTTACTGCTAGACCAAGTTCCATAAGATGTAACATCAAAGTAAGATACTTTTTTACCTAAAGTACACAAGGTAGCTGTAGTAACTGTAGCTGTTCCATTTGTTAAAGATGAAATAGCTGGGCTTGGTTTTACTGTCATTGTAATTGCATTACTACTAGCTGTTGCTGTTGTTTGACAAACATTATTCGATGTTAATACACAAGTAATAACATCTCCAGTAGATAAAGTATTTGGTAAGAAGCTAATTGTTGAACCACTGCCAACATTTACTCCATTTTTCTTCCATTGATAACTTGGTGATGAACCGCCATTTACTGCTATTGCGGTAAAGGCTACATTGTTACCACTACACACTGTATCTTTTAAAGTAGATATTGATACACTTGGTGTAACGGTTCCTCCAACTGTTAATGTTAGACTATTACTAGTTGCTGTAGCACTTGTTTGACAAACATTATTAGCTGTTAAAACGCAAGTGATAACATCGTTATTAGCAACTTGGCTGTAAGTTAACACCAATGTTGAAGCATTTATTCCAATATTTGATCCGTTTTTCTTCCATTGATATGATGGTGCAGAACCGCCATTTGTTGCAACAGCTGTGAAGGTTGCAGTGCTACCTGTGCAGAATGTGGTTGATGTGCTGCTAATTGATACACTAGGTGTTACTGTGATGCAATCATTAGCAAAAATTACGTCTCCTAATGATGTTAAGCTGTTAACACTATCAGCATAAGTTCCAACAGAAATTGGAGTACTTTTTGTCCAACCTGCTAAATATTTAGCTGCTACAACTGATGAAGATGTTGCTCCACCAACTACATCACCTACAACATAATTAAATGTTGCACTATAATTTGTAAAATTGAAAGTTCCAGGTTTTGTTAAAGTCCAATATCTATTAATGTAATTTGAGTTGCTAATAGGTGCTGTTGCATAATTGGCTTGAGATGATGCATTACCAACAGATTTCATCATTAAATCACCAGCAGTTGATACTGTTGCAAACGTGATGCTTACAGGTGTATAATTAGTTGCATCTCCGATTTCATAGGTTCTCAAAATACTTGATCCTGATGCAACGTTTTTGCGTAAGTAACCATTAATCCAACCACTTGTTCTACCAACTGTTGCAGTAGAAGCAATTACCATTGTATCTGTACCCATATTAACAACACCATTTGTTAAAGTTAATGCAGTTGAAATAGTTAAACTACCCGATATGCTTAATCCAGCACTGCGATTTACTACTAAAGTTCTAATATTATTTGAAGTAAATAATCCAGCAGGGAAACTTGCAACACCTGTATTATTAACTGTTGCACCTGAATTAGAAGCATTGATAGTTCCTGTTGTTCTAGTTAATGTGCCACTTAAATTTAATGTACCCGCAGCAATGTTTAATGCACCACTCGCTAAGTCTAAATTACAACCACTATTAACTGTCATTGATGAACCAGCAAGAGATGATAAGTTAGTAGCTCCTGCAATTGAAACACCAGCAGTATTGCTAATTACAAAACTCTGGTCAATAGAACTACTTAAACTCCAAGTACCACCAATTGTAAATGTTTGTAATGATGTACCACTAAAGTTTACTGTAGTAGTTGAAGCTGGACTAAATTTAATTGTACCTCCAGATAACACATTAATATTTCCTTTAATATGATTGTTTGAACCTGTTTCTGCAAGGGTTAAAGTATTTGCAGTAATAATATCAATATTATACATTGTGAAACCAGCAGAACCAACAGTTGGTGTCATACTTCCACCATCTAATTTAACATTTCCAAAAGTTCTTCCAGAAATTGTTTGTAATGATGAATTGCTTGAATTTGCATACCAATATAAACTACTTGGTGCAAGCGTAACAACGCTACTGCCTACTCCTCCAAAAATATCCCCCCCTCTTAATATTTTGATAGTAGAACCATTTGCAAAACTTACAATACCAGTTCCCGTACTTCCAAAAGGGGTATTAGCTGTAGCATTTGAACCAGAATTAAACTCAACATATCCACCATTATTTACTGTAATTGTAGAGCCTATTGTTCCTGGTAATAATTGGCTAATACCACTTGCAGCACCTAAGAAGAAATTACCAGAAATACTTGCAGATGAGTTATTCGTAAGCGTTATAGCATTTTGGCTTCCTGTCATTTTTAAAGTACTTCCAGCTGGGATATTTAATACAGTTGTATTTGCTGTGTTACCAGCATTACCTACTGTTAATACACTAGTAGAGGTTGCATTTAATTTAATTTTAGCATTATTCTGAAGCACTAATTTACCAATAGCAGAAGATGTAGCAACTGATATAGTTGCTGTATCTGTATATCCTCCACCTAAATTAGTTCCATCAAAAATAAACACATCAGTATTTGCTGGAGTAAATCCTGCAATTGGTGTTCCATTTAAAGATGTAGCCCACATACTTGCTGTTGCAAAAGTATTTGAAGTACTTCCTGCACCACCAACATAATAATAAGTTGGAATACTTGTTGTGCCATTAGCAGTTGCAGGACTTGTTGTTAAATAATTTTCTGTTCCATTGCTTCCATTATAAGCATAAACAGCAATATGGTAAGTCGTTCCTGTACTCAAGCCAGTTACATTAACTGAATTCCCAGTACCTGTGTAAACAACATAATTTGCAGAACCTAAGTTTGTTCCACTTCCAAATACAGCACTTCCATCAGTATATGAAACACCATCAGTAGGTGAGCCAGTTACAGCACTTGTTTGTTTTACAACTACTATGCTATTTGTAGCATCACTCCCTTTTGTCCAATTAATTGTCATTGTAGAGTTTGATGCAGTAACAGAAGCACTAGATGCTTGAACTGTTGGCTCAGTTGCAGGTATGATAATACCATTGATAACTCCAAAATCTCCATAGCTTGTAAACGAGGTAGAGTTAGGTGATAGAGTATATGGATTTGCA
>JANYEB010000066.1 GCA_025363355.1 Chitinophagaceae bacterium
TTTTTCCCAAAACGATTTTGGCAAAGGATTAAAGCCAAGTGAAGTATAGAATTCCTCTCCTTTACGAGCCATCCATTCTGAACCTTTTTGTTTTAAAATGCCATCAATGTTCAGAGATTGCACATCAACTAACTCGCTCCAGTCTTGTCCCCAACGATTAGGCAACCAATGTGCAGGAATAAATTCTGGAACAGATTGACTATACTTTTTTGCTAATTCATATCTTGCCCAAGTATGTAATTCTCTATATAAAGGCCAAGATTCTGTTATAAACTGACGAGTAATTTGCAAAATTTCATCAGCACTTAAACCATACTCTTTTGCTTGATAATCGAAGAAATCTTTATATCCTAAAGGAGTAACACTTGCATTGCGTAAGATACGTAAACTATCTAGCCCTGTTTTAAGTGTTTTACCAACTTCTTTACTGGCTTCCCAAACCTTTTGTCTTTCTTCTAAACTATTACTACTAGATAAAATACTATCAATATAACCTGTGTTAATTGCTTTGCCATCTATGTTAAAATTGAAACTATACAGTTTGGATGTTTGTTGGTTTTCTGTAGAGATTCTTTTGGCAACAACTTCTGCTGCACTTTCTGGATTATTACCAGCATTAAATAGGATTGTTGCAAACTGCGTAGCTTGTAATTTAGTAAGTTGCTTTTTAATGGCTAGATACTTTTTTGCAGCATCTATATTGACTTTGCTACCTGTAAATTTTGCAAAAGCTTTGCCTGTTTCATCAGCAATAAATTGAGACATTGTATCTCCTTTAACAATATGTGTCAGCATATTCCATTGGGCTACACTGCTTGCTGTATATAGCTTTTGATATTCTTTATTATAAGCACCTAAATATTGCTGTGCCTGTTTTTGAACTGTAGTTTGTTGCGAAAAACCCAAGTACGAAATCATACATAAAAGTAACGCTATGCTAATCTTTTTCATTGCTATATAGTTTTGGTTTGATGTTTTACTATTGATTATTCCACCAACAATTTCTCGGTTGTTGTTTCTCCATTTTTAAAAATAACACTCACCAAATATAAACCTTTGTTTAATGTTTTAACAGATAGCACTATTGGCTCATTACTTTTAATTTGTTTTGAAATACAAACTTTGCCAGTAATATCTGCAATTATAATTTGACTTGCATTATTGGATTCAATGATTATAGATTCTTTAGCAGGATTAGGAAAAACACTAATAGATAATTGCTTGTTGCCTATTGCCAATTGCTTTATTTCACTATAAGTTTTGCTGCCATTATTATCAACTATTTCTAATCTGTAATAAAGTTGATTCGTAATAAATTGTAAATTGTTTAAATGTTCGTCAACTGTAGCATAACTGCCACTTCCTTTTGCAAATACTTTATCAATTGTTACAAAATCTTTTCCATTAATACTTCTTTGAATATTAAAGTAACTTGTATTGATTTCTGTAGCAGTAGTCCAATTTATATTGATACTATTATTTTGTTTAATACAATTAAAACTTACAAGTTCAACAGGTAGTGGGGTAGCAGTCGCCAACCAAATGGTGGCGTTCATTATAAGCTTTTGATGATTGCCTGCTGCGTCTGTAATATATCCATCATAAAGTTGGTCATTTGCATCTCCTGTTCCATCATCAAAAGGAGAGCTATCGCCAAATGCAACTACTTTTCCTAAACCATATCTTGCATAAGCAACAAGAATATTAGTTTTTGATGTGGTACTAGTTCCACTTTTAAATACTGCTGCTCTTACTGAGGAATTAATAGTTGGATTAATTGTTATAGTAGTGCCATTACTCCATAATACCTGACTAACATTTCCATAACCACTAGTAGTGTTGTGAAGCAAAGAATCATTGGCAAAGGTTGATAGGGTAGAGCTACTACCTGAAATGTTTGCTGAATCGAAAATGATTCCAAATGGATTATCTACAATGCCATTGTTGTGCAATAAATCGTCCCAGATTTGTGGAGAATCAAAGCCATCATTATTCCTGTCAGAAACAATATGATCCGAAACCATAAACAAACTTCCGCCATTATAAACAAAATTGATAATAGCTGTTTTTTCTGATGCACTAAATTTTATATTTGGCTCTACAACTACAAATATTTTATAGTTTGACAAATCTTGTGAGTTAGAAGAATTGCCATAACTTATTACACCATTGTAAGGAAGTGTTTCAACTTGATATCCTTTCTTCACACAATCAATAGCCCAATAGGATAGGGCTCCTGACCAATAAGTTTCAGCTGTACTTGCAGTGATACCACTTTGTGCAGCAGTTGGAATTCGTTGAGGGTTTGATTCATTACCACCTCCAACTACAGCAGGTCCACTACCAAATCCTAAATTATGTGCATCTGCATCAATCACCCAATCTGCATTGCCAGCAGTTTCGGCTTTTGTTGCATCAAATAAAATTTTTATTTGTGCCCTAGAAGAAAAAGAGAGCAAAATGAATATTAGAATTGTTGATGTTATTTTCATTTGGTAAGCGTATTTAACTTTAATAGAGCCTGTAAAATTAAAGCAGATATGCTTGGTTAGTTTGATATCGAGAAGATTAAGGAATTTATAATCTATTGCTATATCAGGGTTTGGTGGTAATGTTTGCTAATTATTTCATATCAATAACTTTTCCTTGTTTGCTACTTTCAATAGCTGCCTCAATTATCTTCATCACATTTAAACCATCTGTTGCTGTTACAGGTTCTTTGGTATCATTAACAATAGATTGATAAACGCCATCATAAAAATGATAATAGTTTCCTTGTAATGATTTGATTTGTTCTCTCACCAGTTTTCCATCTTTGGTATAGTGAATGATGCCTTGATGTTCTTTATCCTCAGTTCCCCATTTACCAAGATTTGGTTTTTTGCCTAATTGCAACTGTGCTTCTTGAATATCGCCCCTAGGTTTTACAAACGAACCATTTAATCCATGAACTTGATAAGCTGGCACAGGTTCTTGAACAATATACCCAGCTTTTAATCTGGCTCTCATTGTTGGGTAATACAATAAAATTTCAAAATAATCATCAACAGATGTTGTGGGTCTTGTCATTCTAATATCTGCAAAAATTTTATCTGGCATTCCAAATAAACACAAAGCCTGGTCTATAACATGAGGTCCTAAATCCAACACAATTCCAGCACCAGCACCAGGCACTTCTTTATGTTTTTTGGGAGATAAATTAAGATTGAATCTATCGAAATGAAATTCTGCTTCGCTGATTTCTCCAAGTAATCCTTGACTTATCACATCCTGCACTGTTTTAAAATCACTATCCCATCTTCTGTTTTGAAAAACGGCTAATTTTCTTTCAGCCTGTTCTGCTAAAAACTGTAAGCCCGATGCTTCGCCAACTGTTGTAGTAAAAGCTTTTTCAACCACAACGTGTTTGTCGAGCATCAATGCTTGTTTAGCAAATTCGTAGTGTGTGCTTGTTGGTGTATTTACGATGACTAAATCAATATCATCATTCAATAATTCTTCGAAAGTATCGTAGCTTTTTGCTTTAGGATAATGCTCTTGCAAAAGATTGCTTGTTCTTTCCCAAGCACCCACAAATTCAAAGCCTTCGTGCAGTTGAATAAATGGTGCGTGAAAAACTCTTCCACTCATTCCAAAAGAACATAATGCTGTGCGTATTTTTGCCATTGTTTGTTAGTATTTCAACTGCTTAATTATTTTCTCTAAAGTTTGGGTATCTATTGTATCAAACTCATTTTTATCATAAATAGTTAATAAATAAATTTCCTTATTTTCAGTAACTAGATATGTTAAAACTCTAGCTCCTCCTGACTTTCCCTTGCTTTTAATTGAAACCCTTATTTTGTATGTATTGTTTCCTAATGCTGTTCCAAGATTTGGTGTGTCTGCTAGTAAATTGCTTAAGCTTGTAAGTTCATTTTTTAATGAAGGATATTTCTTTATCAAACGCTTAGCTTCCTTCTTAAATTTTTCTATTGGAATGACACTATAACTCATCTAAAAACTCGGTTAGTGTTTGTTTTTTGCGAGAAGATTTCTTCAACTGCTCAACCTCTGTATAAGCTTCTTTTAAATCAGATTTTAACTTAAATGCTTGTTCGTACTTTTTAAGTTTTAACAAGACTTTTTCCCAATCATTTATTGGCAACTGAACGGCTTGATGTTTACCGCTAACATCACTAACGTATTGAAGTGCTATTTTCATAAAACAAATTTATACGTTTTATACAGATTGATACACCAAATAATCTCTAACCATTCATTCAAAAGTTGCTGTATTATCTATTCCTAGATTATTCCACCACTAATTTCTCTGTTTTTATATCTCCGTTATTCATCATAGCTTTTACAATAAAAATACCTTTAGACATTTGTTTGGTGTTAACAGTTAACGGTTGACTGTTAACTGTTGACCGATAAACTGTTCTTCCCAAATTATCAATAATCAATAATTCCTTAGCTCCCAAACACTCTATGTTTACTATATCTTTTGCAGGATTAGGATACACACTAATTGCTTTATTCCTAATTCCTAATTCCACATTCCTAATTTCACTATATCTTTTGCTACCATCTTTATCTACAATTTCAAGTCTGTAATACAGCTTACCGTCAACTTTCAGCGGTAGACTGTTGTCTGTAAAGCTATATTCACAACAACGTGCATTTACGTTACCAATAGTTGTAAAGTCTTTACCATTTAAACTACGTTGAATATTGATGTGGGAAACATTAATTTCATTAGCAGTTTGCCACTTGAGCTGAATAGTTTTTTCATTTGTATATTGTACATTATATCTGGTTAACAGGAGTGGTAATGGGCAGGAGCTTTCAAAAGAATATGCAGTGCCACGGTCGTTTATATAATCGTGGAAAAATACATAAGGTTTTCCTTGATGATCAATCGCAAGTTTTGTATCTGTGCAACTACCTACTGAAAAGCCATTGCCTAAATTTTGCCAGGCAGTTCCGTTGAATTTCAACAAGGTTGCTTTTTGGTTATTATCATCATCGCTAAAAGCTACATAAGGTGTTCCATTATTATCAACAGCCATAGAACAACTAGATGCATAACCTGTAGATAATGTTATGTTTACTAGTTGATTCCATCCAGTTCCAGTATTTTGAGATACAACTAATTTGTGATTATAATAATCATCGGTGAATGCCACATACATCGTTCCTTTTTTATCGATTGCTAAAGATATATCATGAGCATCTCCATTAGAAATACTGCCACCAAATGCACTCCATACTCCATTTATAAATCGCATAACATTAGCTTTATAAGTTAAACCATTTCTAAAAGCTAAATGTGGTATACCCAGTCCGTTTATTTTTAAAGAAATAAAACCTGGATTATAAGGTGTAAATCCAGCAATACCTACAATTGACCAATTCCCATTTACATACTTGATAACTGTTGTTTTTGCCGAAGCAAAATCGTTATAAGCCACATAAAGTGTTCCATTGCCATCAAATGCAATAGAGTTTTCACTTATAGCACCTGGTGAAAGTCCTGTAGAGTCACCTACAAAATCCCAATTGGTGCCATTAAATTTTTTCACAATTAACTTATCGGATTTAGAATAATCAAAAAAAGCTACATAAGGGTTTCCTGCGGCATCCAAAGCCATAGATATAGCATTAATGCCATATCCTGAGGCAAAAGCAGTTCCAATATCAACCCAATGCGACCCATCAAATTTTCGTACTATACCTTCATTAGTATTAAAACCTGAAGCATCGTGATAAGCAATATAGGGAGTACCTTGACCGTTAATTGCAATAGAGTTATATGTAACCCCGCCAGTAGTAAAACCAGCAGTATCTACCAAGTTTGGCGTTTGCGTTGGAGTACTGCAAACTAAAGCAGGTAATTTTTGTATAACAGCTTTTCCCCCACCAACACCTGCATCTTTATAACCAACAAATAAATTTCCTAACCCATCAAATTTTAACGAAGTATAAGAGACATCAGCGGTAGAAAAACCAGTACCTATTACAGACCAGTTTCCAACATACTTCATCACATTAATTTTATTGCTATTTGCAACATCGCTATACGCAATTACCGGAACACCTTTATAATTTACCGCTAAAGAAATATAATTTACAGCCCCCGATGTAAAGCCACTTGTGCCAACTACTACCCAGGTATTACCTGAAAGTTTTTGAACAGTTGCTTTATTACTATTTGCTATGTCCTTGTATGCCACAAAAACATTATTCATTCCGTCTGTTGCAAGTTTAATATATGCAGATGCACCTGCAGAAAACCCTGCACTGCCAAGCACAGACCAACTTGTACCATTGTATTTTTGAACAGTAAGCTTACTGTTGTTTGCAGCATCCGTATAAGCTACAAATACATTTCCAAAGCCATCTGTAACAATACTATTATTAGTGGCAGCACCAAGGGTAAACCCTGCACTGCCAAGCAGAGACCAACTAGTACCATTATATTTTTGAACAGTAAGCTTGTTGCTATTACCTGCATCGGAATATACCAGGTAAATACTCCCAATTCCATCAGTTGTTATTGCTATGTCAGAAGCAGCAGCTGCAGAAAAACCAGCAGTGCCAACAGTACTCCATATACTGCCATTATGTTTCATTACAGTTGTTTTATTACTCTTCGCGGCATCTGAATAAGCTACATAAACATTGATAGTATTATCGCAAGTCATCGCAATATAATTCGCTGAAGAAGAAGAAACGCCGGCAGAGCCAACTACAGACCAGCTTGTACCATTAAACTTTTGAAGCGTTAATTTGTTGCTACTTGCAGCATCACTGTAAGCCATAAAAGGTGTTCCATTCCCATCTAAAATCATAGAAGGATAATTTACAACACCTGCAGAAAATCCTGCAACACCTGTAAGTTGCCAGGTTTGTGCAGTTACAAGAACATTTGTAGTAACTAGAATCAAAACAAATAACATCTTCTTCATAAACTCAGTTTTAAGACCTTAAAAATAAGTAGTTTATCTATACAATTTCACCTGAAAGCTCTTTTTTCAAATAAAAAACCTTTCGGACTCGCCCGAAACTGTGTTTTATTAATGGTTGAAGCTTTCGGGTTTACCCGAAAGCGTGTTTCATTAGTGGTTGAAGGTTTCGGGAACACCCGAAACAATGTTTTAACGATGGTTGAGACTTTCGGGAACACCCGAAACAATGTTTTAACAATGGTTGGAACTTTCGGGTAAAAATATTTTGTTATACAACTGATACTCTATAATTTAGATGTATTATTCATAAAAAAAAACATAAAATGTCAACACAAATTAATG
>JANYEB010000069.1 GCA_025363355.1 Chitinophagaceae bacterium
CAATAATTTTTTTATAAATAAAATTTTCTAATATTGTCTAAATTTGGTTCTAGTAATGTATTACACTTTTATAATATAAATTCAGAAATAATATTATTGATTATATTAAAGAAAAATTAAACATTGGTGTTGGTGAAACCACTACTGATGGAATGTTTACTTTAAAAACTGTTGAGTGTTTGGGTGCTTGTGGCTATGCACCAATGATGCAATTAGGCAAAACTTTCAGGGAACATTTAACCAAAGAAAAAATAGATTCAATTATTGATGAATGTAGAAAGAATGCTGCAAGTCAAAATTAAAAAGTAAAAATGAAAAAAATATTAGTGTTGCTTTTTTGTTTGATTAGTGTTGCAAGTTTTGCTCAATACAAATCTATTAAACAAGTTTCAGATAAAGCACTTGAATTGCATAAAGCAATTTTTATTGATAAAGATAGTTTGGCTTTGGAAAGTTTATTGAGTTATGAAGTAAATTATGGTCATAGTGGTGGTAAAGTTGAGAACAAAAAAGAAGTGATTAATAATGCTTCTCATAACAAATCAACTTATACTAATATTAAAACAGAAATTAATCAGGTGATTGTAAACGATAATACAGCAGTTGTAAGGTGTTTATTAACTGGAACAGAAACCAAAGAAGATGGCAAAGTGATTCCTTTAAAACTAAGCATTTTGCAAACTTGGACTAAGGTTAAAAAACATTGGAAGTTGATGGGAAGGCAGGCTGTAAAAGTGAATTAATTATTATGAAAAAAACATTTTCAATATTATTTCTAATTCTAATTTGTTTTGTATCATCTGCACAAGATGAAGCAACAAAAATGGAAGTAATGATGAAAATGCTGACACTAAAAAATGCTTTGGTAGCAAAAGATAGTGTGGCTCTTTCAAAGGTTTTAGCAAATGATGTTACTTATGGTCACACAAATGCTATGATTCAAACTAAGGCAGAGTTAATTAGAGATGCTGTTTCATTGGTTCAAGATTATAAATCTATCGAACCATCAGAAATGAAGATTAGAATTTATGATAACACAGCCATTGTAAATATGAATTCTAAAGTTGTAATGAATTATCAAAATCAACCTTTAGAGTTGAGTATGAAAATAACATTTACTTGGATAAAGAAAAATAAAGATTGGCAATTAGTAGCAAGGCAAGCAGTAAAAGTGAATTAAGATTATGCCAAAGATTTATGAATATTTAGGTTTTGTATTTTTCTTCTATGCAAATGAACATTTACCTATTCACGTTCATATTTCTATTGGTGAATTTGAAAGTAAGATTGAGTTGATTTATGAAAATGGTTTGTTGAAAGAATTAGTAGTTCAATCTGTAAAAGGAAGAAATCCATTGAGTGAAAGTGATTTAAAATTAGCAATGAAATTTGTAAAAAAATATCATCAAGGAATTGTAGATAAATGGACAACATTTTTTGTTTTAAATAAAAAGGTAAAGTGTGAAAGGATAAACGAAAAATTATAATTATGAAAACTGTAAATATTATTGATGCAAATTATAAAGGTAATTTTTCACTTGAACTAACATTTAGTGATAGCAAGAAAAGTGTTGTTGATTTCAATAATTTTTTTCAAAAAAATAATCATCCTCAATTCAATAAATATAAAAAAGAGGAAAATTTTTTGAAGTATAAAATTGAGAATGGAAATGTAGTTTGGGGTAAAGATTGGGATATGATTTTTCCTGTGTGGAATTTGTATAAAGGAAAAGTTGAATAGTAGATAAGAAAAGCTAAATAGCATTACAAAATTTGAATGGTGCCAACGCCACTAAAGTTAAATAGTAGCACGAAAGTTTGGACACAAAATAAAAATTGCGAAGCAATAAAAATAAAAATCATTAGCACATTAGCATATTGGCTAATTAGCAAATTGGATTTATGAGTAAAAAATTATTATTAGAAAAAGCACACGTAGAAAACATCAGATTATATGATGTGTATCGTCGTGAAGGTGGGTATAGAAGTGTGGAGAAAGCCTTGAAAACAATGAGTCCTGAAGCTATTGTTGAAGAGGTGAAGAAGAGTGGTTTGCGTGGTCGTGGCGGTGCAGGTTTTCCTGCTGGAATGAAATGGAGTTTTATTGCAAAACCTGAAGGTGTGCCTCGTCATTTAGTGGTGAATGCAGATGAAAGTGAACCTGGAACTTTTAAGGATAGATATTTAATGGAGTTTCTTCCACATCTTTTATTGGAAGGAATGATCGTGAGTTCGTTTGCTTTGGGTAGCAATGTTTCTTACATTTATATACGTGGCGAATATGCTTGGATTACTGATATTTTGGAGCAAGCAATTGATGAAGCAAAAGCAAATGGTTGGTTGGGTAAAAATATTTTAGGTAGTGGATTTGATTGTGAAATTTATGTACAACGTGGAGCTGGTGCTTATATCTGTGGAGAAGAAACTGCATTGATTGAAAGCCTTGAAGGCAAACGTGGTAATCCAAGAATTAAACCACCGTTTCCTGCGGTGCAAGGTTTATGGAAAAGACCAACGGTGGTAAATAATGTTGAAACCATTACTGCTGTTGTGCCAATCATCAATGACGGTGGTGATGAGTATGCAAAAATTGGTGTTGGAAAAAGTACTGGAACAAAATTAATTTCGGCTTGTGGCAATATCAATAAACCTGGTGTTTATGAAATTGATATGACCATCAGCGTTGAAGAATTTATATACAGCGATGAATGGTGTGGCGGAATTGCCAATGGAAAAAAGTTAAAAGCCTGTATTCCTGGTGGTTCGTCAGTACCCATTCTTCCAGCAAATTTATTACTGAAAACTGCTAAAGGCGAAACAAGGTTAATGAACTATGAAAGCCTTGCTGATGGTGGGTTTGCAACTGGTTCAATGATGGGTAGTGGTGGATTTATTGTGTTGGATGAAGACCAATGTATTGTAAAAAACACTTTCACACTTGCACGTTTTTACAGACACGAAAGTTGTGGACAATGTAGTCCTTGTAGAGAAGGAACTGGTTGGATGGAAAAAATTCTTTGGAGTATTGAAACAGGAAAAGGAAAGAAAAGTGATATTGATTTATTGTGGGATATTCAACGAAAAATAGAAGGCAATACAATTTGTCCTTTAGGTGATGCAGCAGCTTGGCCAGTTGCAGCAGCTATTCGTCACTTTAGAGATGAGTTTGAGTGGCACGTTGATAACCCACAAGAATCACAAATTAGAAATTTCGGATTGGCACATTATGCTGATGAGATTCACATACCAGCTTAAGGCAAAAGTTAAAAGTGAAAACCAAAAAGTGAGTAATGGAAAAAGAAATCAAACATAGATGTTATCATTTTTCACTTTCTATGATTTTATTTCTGAAAAATAAGAAATGGGATGCTTTAAGTTTAGTTATTGTTAAACAATTGATGCGTTCAGCAACCTCAGTTGGTGCGAATGTTATTGAAGCGAAAAATAGTTCTTCAAGAATTGAGTTTAAAAGATATTATGAGATTGCGTTAAAGTCCTGCAATGAAACAAAATATTGGATTTGTTTATTACGAGATGGATTTTTAGAGAGGGATTTTGAATTAGAGAAAATATTAAAGGAAGCTGATGAAATATCAAAAATTTTAGCAGCATCGATTATAAAATTAAAAGGTTTAAAACAAGAAGGTAAATAACTTTTTGGTTTTGACTTTTCACTTTTGACTTTATGAGTGATTTATTAAAAATAACCATCGACAACATTACAGTTGAAGTTCCAGCTGGAACTACAATTTTAAATGCTGCTCGTCAAATTGGTGGAGAAGTTGCACCACCTGCAATGTGCTATTACAGCAAGTTGGCAGATAGTGGCGGTAAATGCAGAACTTGTTTGGTTGAGGTAAGCAAGGGTTCTGAAAAAGACCCACGCCCAATGCCTAAACTTGTTGCAAGTTGCCGTACAACTGTTATGGATGGAATGGAAGTAAAAAACATTACTTCGCCAAAAGTAATTGATGCAAGAAATGGTGTGGTGGAATTTTTATTGATTAACCATCCACTCGATTGCCCAGTTTGCGATCAAGCTGGTGAATGTGATTTGCAGGATTTGGGTTACAATCACGGCAAAGAAGGAACTCGTTATGAGTTTAAACGCAGAACTTTTCACAAGGTTGATTTAGGCGATTATATTCAATTACATATGACACGTTGCATAATGTGTTTTAGATGCGTTTTTGTTGCTGACCAATTAACTGAAAAAAGAGAACACGGCATTTTGGATAGAGGCGACCACGCTCAAATTGCAACATTAATAGAAAAGAATTTGCACAATGATTTTATAGGAAATGTAATTGATGTCTGCCCTGTTGGTGCTTTAACAGATAAGACTTTCCGTTTTAAAAATCGTGTATGGTTTACCAAGCCTGTTGATGCCCATAGAAATTGTAGTAATCCTAAGTGTTGTGGTGAAGCTCAATTGTGGATGCGTGGTGATGAAGTATTTAGAGTTACTGCAAGAAAAGATGAATGGGGCGAAGTAAAAGAAGCAAGCAATGGAAAAACGGGATGGATTTGTAATACTTGCAGATTTGAAACTAAAAAAGCAATTGATTGGACAATTGAAGGACCGAGCGTAGTAAATCGTCATTCAGTAATTTCTCAAGGGCATTATGTTGGCGTTATAAAACCTACTGAAACCTTTAATGCTGTAATGAAAGGACGTGATCCAAAATTGTTAATGGATATTCACGATGAAAGTGAAGTGAATAAACCAAATATTGATTTGAGTGTTTTAGACAGACCAGCTCACTCAACAGATTTTAATTAAAACTAACTGAAGTATAAATGACTTTATTATCATTTGATTGGCCTTTATTATTAGAAAAATTTGTGCTAATTGCTATCATTGTTTTTACAACATTGGGCATTGCACTTTATACAACTTTTGGTGAACGTAAAGTTGCAGCTATTCTTCAAGATAGGCCAGGACCCAATCGTGCTGGACCTTTTGGAATTTTGCAACCTTTAGCCGATGGTGTAAAAATGTTTACAAAAGAAGAAATTATTCCAACTCACGCAAATAAATGGTTGTTTATTTTAGGACCAGGATTAGCAATGGTTGCAGCTTTAATGACTTGTGCTGTGATTCCTTGGGGTGGTACAGTTCATATTTTTAATAGAGATGTTGTTTTACAAGTCACTGATATAAATATCGGTATTCTATACATTTTTGCTGTAGTAAGCATGGGCATTTATGGTATTATGATTGGTGGCTGGGCAAGCAATAATAAATTTTCTTTAATATCAAGTTTGCGTGCAGCAAGCCAAGCAATAAGTTATGAATTAGCAATGGGTTTAAGTTTAATTGCTTTAATTTTTGTAACAGGAAATTTAAGCTTAGGCGAAATGGTAAAACAGCAACAAACTCATTGGTGGAATATAGTTTACCAGCCACTTGGTTTTTTGATATTTTTTATCTGTGCAATGGCAGAGTGTAATAGAACACCTTTCGATTTGCCAGAAGCTGAAAACGAATTGAACTTTGGTTATCACCAAGAATATTCATCAATGAAATTGGGCTTTTATTTGTTTGCTGAATACATCAATATGATAATGAGTAGTGCTGTTATGGCTTCTCTTTATTTTGGTGGATATGATATACCTTTTGTTGATGATAATTTATTATACAATTCAAGTGGCATTTGGCATACACTTGCACCATTTTGTCAAGTTGGAACATTATTGCTGAAGATTGTATTTTTCATTTTTGTATTTATGTGGATTAGATGGACGATACCAAGATTTAGATATGATCAATTAATGAATCTTGGCTGGAAAACATTGATTCCATTGGCTTTGATAAATATGGTAATTACTGGAAGTTTAATTATTTTGAAAATTAATCATTGGCATTTTTAAGTTTGATGTATGGCTTTTTGGATTAAGAATAATGGTAATGCAACTAAAAATTGGAAACTAATAAATAATATTTTTTATATTTCTTGGATTATTATAATCGTACTAAGGATTATAATAAGAATGAGAGACAAAGCAAATAGTATTGTAAGTGATTTACAAAATTTATTAACTTGGATTGGTTTAGCTTTCGTCTTTTTCTATTTAATAATTAATATTATTCATTGGTTAAAACCAAAATGGTTCGAAAGTTAGAATATAAAACAAACCAAAGGCTTATTTAAAATTGAATAGTTTATAACATAAAATATATTTGCAAACTTTTAAAAAATGCAAGCACTAACACAAAGAGTAAAACAGGTTGACAGAAAACCAATGACACTGCTCGAGAGAATCTATCTCTGGAATATTGTTAAAGGAATGTTCATCACGTTTATGCACATATTTAAGAAAAAACCTACCATTCGTTATCCTGAACAAAAACGTGAATTTAGTCCTGTGTTTAGAGGATTGCACGTTTTAAATAGAGATGAAGAAGGTCGTGAAAACTGCACAGCTTGTGGCTTATGTGCAGTTGCTTGTCCTGCAGAAGCTATTACAATGGAAGCTGCTGAACGTTTACCAAATGAAGAGCATTTATATCGTGAAGAAAAATATGCAGCAAAATATGAAATTAATATGTTGCGTTGTATTTTTTGTGGTTTGTGCGAAGAAGCTTGCCCTAAAGATGCAATTTATTTAAGTGAGACTTTTACACCTGCAAATTTTACTCGTAAAAATTTTATTTATGGCAAGCCAGACTTGTTGATTCCAAATGTAAAAACAGAATCAGGGGAATTTGCAAAAGCAAAAGGAATGTAACAATGTGAAAATATGAAAATGTGAAAATGACTGTGGTCTTCTATTTTTACAATTTCATATGTACTAATTTTTAAATTATGAATTTAATACAAATAATATTTTGGTTCTTAAGCAGTTTTGCTGTAATAAGTGCTATAATGGTGCTTGTTAGCAAAAGCCCTGTACACAGTGTGTTGTGGTTGATAGCTGTATTTTTTGCAATTAGTGGACATTATATTTTATTGAATGCTCAGTTTTTGGCTATTGTTAATTTAATAGTTTATGCAGGAGCTATAATGGTTTTGTTCTTGTTTGTTATAATGATGATGAACTTAAACAAAGACACTGACCCTCAAAAAAATATTTGGATAAAATTAGCTGGTGCAGTTTCTGGAGGTTGTTTATTAATGGTGTTAGTTTCTTTGGTTAAACAAGCTACTGAAATTAATGGTAAAGAAGCAATGCTTGGCAAAGGCGATATTGGCTTAATTGGAACTTTGGGTAAAGTACTATTTACAGATTTTGTAGTTCCATTTGAAATAAGCAGTGTACTGTTTTTAAGTGCAATGGTTGGTGCTGTTGTAATTGGCAAAAAAGATTCTAAACTAGAAAACAATTAATTTAAGTTATGCCGATAAGTAATTATATCATTTTTTGTTTAACCTTATTCACGATAGGTATTATTGGAGTGCTAGTTCGCAGAAATGCCATTATTGTTTTTATGTGCATTGAACTAATGCTAAATGCTGTGAATTTACTTTTGGTTGCATTTAGTAAAATGCACAATGGGGTTGCATATTTATCAGATAAATCTTCTATTGTTGGTGCAGAAGCTCAGGTTTTTGTATTCTTTATAATGGTTGTAGCAGCAGCTGAAGTAAGTGTTGGATTGGCAATCATTGTTATGATGTATAGAAACACACATAGCGTTGATATTAACTTTTTGAATAGATTAAAAAACTAACATTCTAATCCCAATTGGGAATTGGAAATGCTTAATATTATAAATAATTTAAAAGCCCCTTTAGGGGTTGGGGTATTATGAATAAACTTGTTTACTTAATTCCTTTATTTCCATTGATAGGTTTTCTTATCAATGGTCTTGGACGAAAATCATTATCAAAATCTTTAATTGGCGTTATTGGTAGTGGTGCAATATTGGCTTCATTTGCTGTGAGTTTGGTATTGTTTTTTGATGTTAAAGCAAATGGTGCAATGGCAGTAAATCCGTTGTTCACATTTATTCAAACATCAACATTAAAAATTGATTTTGCTTTTCAAGTAGATCAATTATCTTGTCTTTTCTTATTAATCATAACAGGTATTGGTTTCTTGATTCACGTTTATTCTGCATCATATATGCACGAAGAAGAACCACAACATTTCGGAAGATACTTTGCATATTTAAACTTATTCGTTTTCTCAATGCTGTTGCTAGTTTTAGGAGCAAACTATGTGATAATGTTTATTGGTTGGGAAGGCGTTGGCTTGTGTTCTTATTTATTAATTGGATATTGGTTTAAAAATAATAATTACAACGCTGCTGCTAAAAAAGCATTTGTAATGAATCGTATTGGCGACTTAGGATTTTTGCTTGCAGTTTTTTGGATAATCAATAAATTGGGCACAGTAAATTATCACGATGTTTTTGCAAAAGCTGCAACACTTTCAAACTTTGATGTAACTGCAATAACACTTTTACTTTTTGTTGGTGCAATGGGTAAATCTGCACAAATTCCTTTATACACTTGGTTGCCTGATGCAATGGCTGGTCCAACACCAGTGAGTGCATTGATACACGCTGCAACAATGGTTACTGCTGGTATTTATATGATAGCTCGCAGTAATGTGTTGTTTAGTATGAGTGAATTTACAATGCACCTTATTGCAATTATTGGTTTAGCAACTGCGTTATTTTCTGCAACAATTGCCATCAAACAAAATGATATTAAAAAAGTTTTGGCTTATTCTACTGTTAGTCAATTGGGTTATATGTTTTTAGGCTTAGGCTGTGGAGCATATACTGGTGCTGTGTTTCACGTTATGACACACGCATTTTTCAAAGCTCTGTTATTCTTAGGTGCTGGTTCTGTAATTCACGCAATGCACCACGAACAAGATATTAGAAATATGGGTGGATTGAAAAAGAAATTGCCTATCACTCACATCACTTTTTTATTAGGATGTATTGCTATTTCTGGTATTCCTCCTTTTAGTGGATTCTTTAGTAAAGATGAAATTCTTGCTGCTGCTTTTGCCCATAATAAAGTTTATTGGATACTTGGAGTTGCAGGTGCTGCAATGACAGCTTTTTATATGTTTAGATTGTATGCAACAACTTTCTTAGGAAATTTTAGAGGCACTCACGACCAAGAACATCATTTGCACGAATCACCAAAAGCAATGACAATTCCTTTAATTGTGTTGGCAATTTTGAGTGTTATTGGTGGAATGGTTGGTATCCCTGAATTAATGGGCGGGCATCACGAATTGCATCATTTTCTTTCTCCTGTTTTAGTGAGTGAAAAAGCATACGAAATTGAACACAGTACAGAATGGATGTTGATGGGTATTTCTGTTACAATTGCTGCGATTGCTATTTTATTTGCTGTAAATAAATTTAGCAAAAAGCCTGAAATGCAAGATGCAGAAGGATTTGGAAAAGTGTTGGCAAACAAATGGTATGTTGATGAATTGTATGACACTATTATTGTAAAACCACTTGAAGCAGTTGCTAACTGCTTTAAAAATATTATTGAAAAAAGTGGAATTGATGGTGCTGTAAATGGTGTTGGAAAATTTGTTCAATATTCATCTCGTCAAGTAAGGTTATTGCAAAGTGGACAAGTAGGAACTTATATATTATTTATGGTTTTAGCGTTTGTTGTGATCGTGTTGATTTGGATAAACGATGGACATATTTATAGATTTATTACAAAGTTGTTTTAATTACGAATTATGAGTTACGAATGATTAATGTTTTCAATTCATAACTCATAATTCAACATTCATAATTTAAAAGATGTATTCTTTATTACTCATATTAATTCCAGTTGTTGCAGGCTTACTTTCTTTCTTTTTAAAAGAAGAAAAAACTGTAAAAGGCTTTGCATTATTGGCTTCTATTGTAACACTCGTTGTTTCATTGTGTAGTTTGTGCAGCACCACACAACTTGCTTTTTCTGCTGAATGGATTCCATCTTTGGGTTCAAAATTTTCTCTTTCATTAGATGGAATGAGTAAAATGCTATGCTTATTAAATTGCATTTCTTTACCAATAATTTTTACATCAATCTATAAAAACAGTTATAAAAATACTTCAGGTTTTTATGGTTTAATGTTTTTGATGCAAGCAGGAATTATGGGCGTATTCTTAGCTTCTGATGCGTTATTATTTTATTTCTTTTGGGAATTAGCATTGATACCTGCTTACTTTCTTTGCTCCATTTGGGGTGGCGAAAAACGCATTCAAGTTACATTCAAATTCTTTATCTACACATTTGTTGGTTCTTTATTAATGTTGCTTGGATTAATTTATTTATACCTTCAAACACCTGGCTCTCATTCATTTGCTTATAATGATTTCTTACAACTTCATCTTCCTGCAAAGCAGCAAGCATCAGTGTTTGCATTAATGTTCATTGCTTTTGCTATCAAAATGCCAATCTTTCCTTTTCATACTTGGCAGCCCGATGCTTACGAACAAGCACCAACGCCAGTAACAATGGTATTAAGTGGTGTGATGGTAAAAATGGGAATTTTTGCGGTGATAAAATGGATACTTCCAATACTGCCATTAGCAGTAAATGGACATGCAAATTTTGTGATTATTCTTTCTGTAATTGGAATGTTATATGCTTCATTAATTGCCATAAAACAAGATGATATTAAACGTTTAGTGGCATATTCTTCTATTGCTCATATTGGTTTAATGTGTGCCGCAATTTTTACCAATACTAATATTGGTATACAAGGTGTGTTAGTGCAAATGTTCAACCACGGTATTAATGTAATTGGACTTTGGATTGTTGCTGATGTAATTGAACAACAGCTTGGAACACGCAAATTCAGTGAACTTGGGGGCTTGGCACAAAAAGCACCAACACTCGCCATTTTATTTGTTGTAATGTGTTTTGCAAATATTGCATTGCCATTAACCAATGCTTTTATTGGAGAGTTTTTAATGTTTAGTGGATTGTTTCAATATAATGTTTGGTTTGCTGCTGTTGCAGGAATCAGTATTATTTTAGGAGCAGTTTACACTTTAAATATGGTTCAAAAAATATTCTATGGCGATACTGTTGTTGCAACAGATAAAGCTGTTGATATTAGTTTAAACATAAAATTGGCTTTGGTAATTTTGGTTGTTGTGATAATTGCTTTAGGTATTTATCCAATGCCATTAATGAATTTAGTAAAATAGCGTTTTCACATAAAGCAACAAAGAATACTAAGTACACAAAGTCTTTGTTTCGTAGTAACCTTAGTGTCTTTGCGTGAAATAAAAAAAATAGTGATGAATTCAATAATTGTTTCGGCTTTACTTGGTGTTGTAATGATGTTTAGTGGAATTTTTACCACTAACAAAACTGCTATTAAAAATGTAGCAATTGCTGGCTTGTTAATTTTATTATTTGCAAATATTGCAGATACGTATGGTTGGTATAAAATAACTGTTGATGCTAAGGGAATGCTTGAATTTACAAGGTTTGGGCTACTGTTTAATTCAATTGCTATTTTCTCAACTTTAATTTATGTGATTTTAAGCGGAAGCGATTTTGCAAAAGTTGGAACTTATGTGGCTGAATATTTTGCACTCATATTTTTTGTATTGTGTGGTGTTTCCATTTTATCTTGTTACAACACTTTATTAATGCTTTTTTTGGGTGTAGAAATAATGACAATTCCACTTTACATTTTAGCTGGAACCGATAAAAAGAATTTAAAAAGTAACGAAGCATCATTAAAATATTTTTTAATGGGAGCTTTTTCAACAGGAATAATGTTAATGGGTATTGCATTAATCTATGGTGTAAATGGAAATTTTGGAATTGCATTTGATATTCCTGCTCCAACTTCTCCTATTCCAAATTATGGAATTTTATTGCCATTGGGTTTGTTGTTTATGTTTGTTTCAATGTCTTTTAAAGTAAGTGCTGCACCATTTCATTTTTGGACTCCAGATGTTTATGATGGAACGCCTGCTGTGTTTACATCTTTTATGGCAACAGTGGTAAAAGCTGCTGGTTTTATTGCATTCATTAAATTATTTCAAACGCATTATTTTCAATTACTAGCTTCTTGGAAAATCATTTTGCCATTAGTTATCATTCTCACATTATTTATAGGAAATATTACTGCCGTTTTTCAACAAAGTGTAAAAAGAATGTTGGCTTATAGTAGTATTGCTCAGGCAGGGTTTATGTTGTTTGCTTTATACAGCAACAACGATTTATCTAATGAAGGTATTTTGCTGTATGCAGCTGCTTACAGTTTTGCAACCATAGGAATTTTTAGTGTATTAGTTAAAATGAAAGACTACACTTTCGAAGGATTTAATGGACTTGCAAAAACACAACCAGTTCTTGCTGCAACTACAACAGTTTTCTTATTATCACTTGCAGGAATTCCTTTAACGGCTGGATTCTTTGCAAAATATTTTATGCTATCATCTGCCATTAAACAACACAATGGTTTCTTTATGGTAATCATAGCTGTGTTATTTGCAGCAGTAAGTGTGTACTATTATTTTAGAGTAATTCAAGCAATGTATTTTAAACAAGGCGATGCAGAAACAACAGAAATTAATGGCAGATTTAAGTTAGGCTTAGTATTGCTAGCTGCTTTAATTATTCTACTTGGAGTTATGCCAAATATGCTGTTGCAATATTTGTATTTTTAATACTTCCTCAAAAACATTTCTTCGTTTCTATATTTTGCATTTTACTTTGTAATTATGTCTAAGCCATCATTACCACAAGGCACAAGAGATTTTAGTGCTGCTGTTGTTCGCAAACGCAATTATATTTTCAATACAATTAAGGCTGTTTTTGAATTATATGGTTTTGAACCATTAGAAACTCCTGCAATGGAAAATCTTGAAACATTAATGGACAAATATGGAGATGAAGGAGACAAATTGATTTTTAAAATCTTAAATAATGGATTAGACAATCCAGATAAGCAACAAAAAATTAAAGAAGATTTTGAAACTATTCTAGCAGGGAAAAATAATAAAGGCATTACAGAAAGAGCCTTGCGTTACGATTTAACCATTCCATTTGCACGTTATGTTGCAATGAATCACGGTCAACTAACTTTTCCCTTTAAACGTTATCAAATACAACCTGTGTGGCGTGCAGACAGACCACAACGTGGGCGTTATAGAGAGTTTTATCAATGTGATGCAGATATTGTTGGAAGTAAAACTTTGTTGAATGAAGTTGAGCTGGTAGACATTTATGCAACTGTTTTTTCTAAACTTGGAATTGATGTTGAAATAAAAATCAATAGCAGAAAAATTTTACAAGCACTTGCAGAAATTTGTGGTGGTGCAGATAAATTAATTGATATTACAGTTGCCATTGACAAGCTTGATAAAATTGGAATTGATAAAGTAAAAGAAGAACTGCAGCAAAAAGGTTTAAATGCAGAACAAGTTGCTGCTATTGAGTCTTACTTGCAAATTGATGGAAACAATGTTGCGAAGCTCGATAAGCTAAAAAGCATTTTAAAAGATAATGAAATTGGCAAACAAGGTATTGACGAAATAGAATTTATTCTTAATTACAATACACAAAACGAGAAACAAGAAACGAGAAACGAGAAACTTTGTATTGATTTCACTCTTGCTCGTGGACTTAACTACTATACAGGAATCATTTTTGAAATTAAAGCTAGCAATGTGCAAATGGGCAGCATTGGTGGTGGTGGAAGATATGATGATTTAACAAGTTTATTTGGTGTGCCTAATATTCCTGGAGTAGGCATTAGTTTTGGTGTTGATAGAATTTATGATGTGATGGAAGAGCTAAAATTATTTCCAAAAGAAGTTGAATCAACAACTACAACAAAAATTTTATTCTTTAATCTTGGCGAAGCCGAAAGCAAAAAAGCATATCAAATTATGCAACAATTAAGAGATAAAAATATTGGCTGCGAATTATATCACGACCAAACAAAGTTTGATAAGCAATTTAAGTATGCTGAGAAAAAGGGTATCAACTATATTGCTATACTTGGCAGTAAAGAATTAGAAGAAGGCAACTTTAATCTTAAAAATTTATCTACTGGAAATCAAAACAGCATTGCTTTTGATTCAATTGATGAAGTTGTAGAAATTACAACTCAAAAGTAAAAAATTAAAACTAAAAAGTGGTTTCAAATCATAAATCTAAAATCAATAAACTGTAAATAGAATGTTTATCTACAACGTAACAATAAAACCAAATTGGAGCATTCACGAATCTTGGGTAAAGTGGATGAAAGAACAACATTTAAACGATGTAATGGCAACAGAATGCTTTACAAAATATCAGTTTACAAGATTGTTAGAAATTGAGGAAGAAGAGGGACCTACTTATGCAATCCAGTATTATTGTGAAGCCAAATCTTTATACAATTTATATGTTGAAAAATATGCACCCAAACTACGCCAAGATGGATTGGATTTATTTGGCAATCAATTCATAGGTTTTAGGTCTTTAATGCAAATTGTGGATTAACTGTGCAAAGAAAATAAACTTAATTTTCGAAGTTCAAAAAAATATATATTCCCAAAGTCTTGTATACATTGACTTTAGAGGTTATTTTTGACTGAAACTCAATGGTGGTGATAGTTTTAGCATTTTTTGGTTTAAGAGGTGATTTTTCTTGATTTGGCAAAAAAGACTACAAACCTTAATGAGTAAGCATTTCAAAGTTTTTTTTTGCACATTATGATTAAAAACAGTTTGTTGGTTTTGCAAACCATCTATATTTGTTATTGTTAATTAACTAATAAAAAAAATATTATGAACAAAGCTGAATTAATCGCTAAGATTGCTGAAGACGCAGGCTTAACCAAAACACAAGCCAATGCTGCTGTTGATTCTTTTACAACCGCAGTTCAAAAAACATTAAAAGGTGGTGGAAAAGTAACTTTAGTAGGTTTTGGTACATTCTCTGTATCTAAACGTGCTGCTCGTGTTGGTCGTAATCCACAAACTGGTGCTGCTATTAAAATTAAAGCTAAAAAAGTAGCTAAATTCAAAGCTGGTAAAGACTTGAGTGCAAAAATCTAAGCAATTCTTACAATCTCTTAAAAAAATCCTTCTATATGGAAGGATTTTTTTATTTTCGCAATTCATTAATTAAAAAACAAAACATTTACAATGGGAAGAGGTGATAAAAAAACAGCTAAAGGAAAAAGATTTAAAGGTTCTTTTGGTAAAAGTCGTCCGCACAAATTAGTTGTTAAAAAAGCTGAAGTTAAAGCTGCGTAATTTATAACTATACAACATTATTCATCCCGCTTTTTAGCGGGATTTTTTGTGCATAACTAACTCCTTTGCACTATTCATTTTCAAGCTACTTTCCCTTATCTTCGCCACACTCAAATTTTAAGTAAAATTCAAGTATAGTAAGTATTATGAGCGAAGAACAAGATATCATTAATGATGCACAAAATAAGAATTATGGTGCCGATAGTATTCAGGTTTTAGAAGGCTTGGAGGCGGTTCGTAAACGCCCTGCAATGTATATTGGAGATATTGGCGTTAAAGGCTTTCACCATTTGGTGTACGAGGTTGTTGATAACTCAATAGATGAAGCCCTTGCTGGTTATTGCAAAAATATTGTTGTTAATATTCACCTCGATAATTCAATTAGCGTTAGCGATGATGGTCGTGGTATTCCAACTGCGATGCACACCAAAGAAAAACGTAGTGCATTGGAAGTTGTTATGACTGTGTTGCACGCAGGTGGAAAGTTTGATAAAAACACTTACAAAGTATCTGGTGGTTTACATGGGGTGGGTGTAAGTTGTGTAAATGCATTGAGCTCTAAGTTGCTTGTAAAAGTTGAACGTGAAGGAAAAATATTTGAGCAAGAATATTCAACAGGTATTCCTAAATATGCTGTGCGTGAAGCAGGGTTAAGCGATAGAACTGGTACTACTGTTCACTTTTGGCCAGATCTTTCTATTTTTCAAGTATCAGTTTATAACAAAGATATCTTAGAAGGCAGGTTACGTGAATTGGGTTTCTTAAACAAAAGAGTAAACATTACTTTAAATGATTTAAGAGAAACCAATGACGATGGAACTACTTACAGCAAAAACTTTTACAGTGAAGGTGGTATTGTTGAGTTTGTTGAAATGTTGGATAAAGCAAGCAATCGCCGCCCATTAATTAGCAACACACTTTATTTTGAAGGATTGGATGAAACAAGCAATGTTGCTGTTGAAGTAGCAATGACTTACAACGATGATTTTAAAGAACATATTTTCTCGTATGTAAATAATATCAACACCATTGAAGGTGGAACGCACGTTACTGGGTTCAGACAAGCTTTAACCCGTGTGTTTAAAAGTTATGGTGATAAAGAAGGTTTGTTTGAAAGAGCTAAAGTTGAAATTGAAGGAGATGATTTTAGAGAAGGTTTAAGTGCCATCATTTCTGTTAAAGTTCCTGAACCACAATTTGAAGGACAAACTAAAACCAAATTAGGTAATAGCGATGTTGCAGGAACTGTTCAAACTACTGTAGGACGTGCATTACAAGCATATCTTGAAGAAAACCCAAGAGAAGCTAAGAATGTTATTTCTAAAATCATTCTTGCAGCACAAGCTCGTGTGGCTGCAAAAAAAGCAAGAGAATTAGTACAACGTAAAACTGTTTTAAGTGGTGGTGGATTGCCAGGTAAATTGGCTGATTGCAGCGAACGTGATGCAGAAAAATGTGAGTTGTATTTAGTAGAAGGAGACTCGGCTGGTGGTACTGCAAAACAAGGACGTGATAGAAACTATCAAGCAATTCTTCCATTGCGTGGTAAAATTTTGAACGTTGAAAAAGCAATGGAACATAAGATTTATGAGAATGAGGAGATACGCAATATGTACACCGCTTTGGGCGTAACAGTTGGTACAGAAGAAGACCCTAAGGCATTAAATATGGCTAAACTTCGTTATCATAAATTAATTATTATGACTGATGCCGATGTGGATGGTAGCCACATTGCAACGCTGATTCTTACTTTCATATTTAGATATATGAAAGAAATGGTAGAACAAGGATATGTGTATTTAGCACAACCTCCTTTGTATTTGGTTCGCCGTGGAAAGGAAGCTGAATATGCTTATAACGAAGAACAACGCCAAGAACTAGTTGCTAAATTAGGTAATGGAAAAGAAGACAGCGTAACCATTCAACGATATAAAGGTTTGGGTGAAATGAATAGCGAACAACTTTGGGAAACCACAATGGATCCTACTCGTAGAACATTAAAACGTGTAAACATTGATAATGCTGCCGAAGCCGATAGAGTATTTAGTATGCTAATGGGCGATGATGTTCCACCTCGTAGAGAGTTTATTGAAACACACGCTAAGTATGCGAAGATTGATGTGTAGTTGAGATTCCTGATTTGAAGATTTATAATTTGAAGATTATGAAACCTTGAGAGTGTAATGCTTTCAAGGTTTTTTGTTTTAATATTCAATAATTTAAAAAAGTTGTTGAATCTTTGAAATGAAAATAAAAACTATTTAACTAAAACTGAAAAGCTGATTATTAATTAATGTTTGCTTTCTTTGTTTTATAACAATCTTTAAATGGACTTTTACATTACAGCCATCATTCTTGGGTTATGTTTATCTGCTATGAGTTTGGGAATTTTTATGAGTATGAAAATTTTCAATATCCCAGATATTACAACAGATGGTAGTTATACTTTGGGTGCTGTTGTAACTGCTGTAATGCTTACCAAGCAGGTTCCAATTTATATTATCATTCCAACAGTAATGCTTGTTGGTGCTGTTGCAGGTTGCATCACAGCACTCATTCATACAAAATTTAAAGTTGATGCTTTATTGGCCGGAATCCTTACTATGACAGCATTATACTCTTTCAACCTTACTATACTGGGCCGTTCTAATCAACCATTAATTGACACCAAAAACATATTTTCATCCATACATATTTTATCTAATTTAATTTATAATTCACTATTTATTGTAGTTGGTATTATTGCTTTAATTGTAGCTGTTATTGCCTTTATTCTTAAAACAGATTTTGGTATTGCAATGCGTGCCACTGGCAATAATGCAGCAATGGTAAGAGCTTTGGGAGTTAATGATAATAAAATGAAAATATTTGGGTTGGCAGTAGCCAATGGTTTAACTGCTTTTGCAGGATTTTTGGTTGCACAAAATCAGTTTTATGCAGATATTAATATGGGCATAGGCATTGTGATTACAGGGCTTGGCAGCGTTTTAATTGCAGATGCATTGAAGCAACTGTTTAAAATAAATTCTTTAGCTGGACAACTAATTCTAGTGGTATTAAGTAGCATTATTTTTCAATTAGTTTTAGCCGTTACATTATCAATTGGCGTAAATCCAAATTTATTAAAACTTGTTACAGCTGTGTTTGTGTTAACTATAGTTGCTATTACAAAATTCAGAAAAGCTATTTAATGATTGAAGTAAACAATATTTCAAAAACCTTCAACAAAGGAGAAGCCACAGCAGTAAAGGCTTTGAGCAATATATATATTGATATTAATGCCAATGAATTTGTTGTTATTGTTGGCAGCAATGGTAGCGGAAAATCTACTTTATTAAACAGTATTGCCGGTAGCTTTATTTGCGATGAAGGAACAATAATAATTGATGGAAGTGATGTTACAAAGCTGCAAGATTATCAACGCACCAAATGGTTGAGCCGTGTTTTTCAAAATCCATTGCAAGGCACAGCACCTGCATTAAGTATTATAGATAATTTTAGATTAGCGGCACTGCGTACCCAATCAAAGTCAATGAAAATAGGTGTTTCAGATACATTTATTTCTAAAGTAAAAGACCGTATTGCCACACTTGATATGGGACTTGAAGATAAAATTAATCAACCCGTTGGTAGTTTAAGTGGGGGACAACGTCAAGCATTAACACTATTAATGAGTGTGATGGATGAATCAAAAATTTTGTTGCTAGATGAGCCTACAGCAGCCCTTGACCCCAAAAGTGCAGCAACAGTAATGCTTACAGCTGACAAGCTTATTAAACAATTAAATTTAACTGCAATACTTGTTACACATAATTTAAAAGAAGCCATCAGCTTTGGCAACAGAATCATTCAAATGAGTGAGGGAACTATAATTAAAGATTTGAAAAAAGAAGTAAAAGAAAAGTTGGGTGTAAATGATATATTTGAGTGGTTTCAATAATATTCAATCATCACTAACCACTATAAAATGAAAAAAAATCTACTAGTTATTTTCTTGTTCTTTGTAACGTTTGCTAATGCACAATGGAATAGCAATACTGCGGTAAACCTTGAAATTGCTGGTGTTCAGGCTTCAGACATTCAAACAGTAACAACTACAGATGGAAAAACTTGGGTTGCATTTTACCAATCTGTGGGTGCAGCTTTTCAAATGAGGGCTCAGTTGTTAGATGTTGATGGAACTAAACTTCTAGGTGCTAATGGTGTGTTGGTTTCTTCTCAGCCAACTGGTTCTGCAACTTATGTTTTTAATGTTTGTTTAGCCGATTCTAACAGTTTAGTAATTGCTCATCAATATCAAATTTCAAGCACACTCAATGCTGTGCTTTCAAAGGTTTCAACCGCTGGTAATTTATCTTGGGGTGCCAATGGTGTTGTGCTTGGTGCAGGTTTAGCTCCATACCCTACAACGCTTAGTGGTGGCGATATTGCTGTTGCTTGGAGCGATGGTGTTACCAATACACTAACAATGACTAAAGTATCTCCAATAGGAGCTATTTCATTAACGCCATATATCTCTGTTAAAATAGGAACAACCTCAACAACTCGTGGACAATTAATTGCCAACTCCAATAATTTTTTTACACTGATAATGCAAAAAAAAAGTGTTGGAATTTCAACCACACTTTATGCTCAACGATACAGTTCAGAAGGTATAGCACAATGGGCAACTCCTTTGCAATTAAGTAATCAAACAAGTTCTGGTGCAAAGTATTATTCAATTTTAGCAGAAGCCGATACAACTTATTTTGGCTACTATGTTTCAGTGGGTTCTCGTTTCAATTCATTTATTCAAAGAATCAATCCAAATGGTACATTGCCCTATGGAATAAATGGTACTGCATTTGATGATAATCAAACAGCATCATCTCCCTATCAATTAGCTACAAGTATTGCCACAACACCAGGCTCTGCCTATATTTGGGGTACTTCTAATTTCTGCAATACATCGCAAAGCCAGTATGGAATATTTGTTCAAAAAATATTGAAGTCAACAGGTGCAAAACAACTAGGAACAACTGCTAAAACTGTATATCCAATTAGTACAAATTTTGAAACACAAATAGGTAGTTTGGCTTTGTACAACGATGCTCCAATTTTTATTTTAACTGATAAAGATTATAAAATTTATGCTACCAGACTTAATAGTGTAGGAGATTTTGTTTGGATACCCAACAGAGTTGAAATTAGCTCAACAAACATCACATCTGCAAGCAATCCAAAAGGTAGATATGCTTTCAACTTTTTTAATGATCAAGGTGTAGCATTTTGGAATGAATATAGAACAATAGAATATCGAGCTTATGCACAAAATATTACTATTAATGGGCTAACAGGCCCTGTATTGCCTATTATACTTTCAAACTTTACAGCAGTTAAAACCAATGCTACTGTTGACTTGCAATGGATAACCCAAACTGAAATAAATAATAAAGGGTTTGATATTGAAAGAAGTGGTGATATGAATTTTAAAACTATTGGCTATGTAAAATCAAAAGCTGATGTTGGTAATAGTAGTAAATCTTTGGCTTATAATTTTAATGATGAAAAGCCTTTGTATGGCAATAATTTTTATCGTTTAAAACAAGTTGATGTTAATGGTAAGTTTAGTTATAGCAACATTGTTTCAATAAAAAATAATTCAAATAATCTTAGTATAAAATTGGTTCAAGATAATGTATCATCCAACGAAATAAAAATTAAAACAGCAACAAATATTGCAGCCAAATTGCAAGTTTCAATTGCTTCTTTAAACGGGAAAAATGGTTTTCAAAAAAATATAGAAATTCAAGCTGGTGAAAATTATTCAACATTTCAACTTCATTCAATATCATCAGGAATGTATATTTTAACAGTTAAAAATTTGATGGGAGAAATTATTTATACAAGTAAATTTATTAAACAATAAAAATGAGCTTCAATAACAAAACAATCTTCATTACTGGTGCATCACGTGGCATAGGAAAAGCAATGGCTTTAAAGCTTGCAAAAGATGGTGCAAACATTATTGTTGCTGCAAAAAGTACTGAAGAAAATGCTAAACTAGGAGGCACTATTTTTTCTGCTGCAAAAGAAATAGAAGCTGCTGGTGGCAAGGCTTTGGCTGTGCAACTTGATATTAGAAACGAAGAACAAATTAAAGTAGCAGTTGATAAAGCAGTTGAAACTTTTGGAGGCATTGATGTGTTAATTAATAACGCTTCTGCCATTCAATTAACAGGCACTTTACAAACAGAATCTAAACGTTTTGATTTGATGCACGACATCAATGTTCGTGGTACATTTTTAATGGCACAAGCTTGCTTGCCACATTTACAAAAAAGTAGTAATGCACACATACTCACTTTGTCTCCACCCATCAATTTAATTGACAAATGGATGAGTCCACATATTGCTTATACAATGAGTAAATTTAATATGAGTATGATGGCTCTTGCTTGGGCTGATGAATTTAAAAAAGATGGAATTTCAAGTAATGCTTTGTGGCCCAAAACCACTATTGACACAGCTGCTGTAAGAAATTTATTAGGTGGTGAAATGCTTGCTAATATGAGCAGAACAACAGATATACTGGCTGATGCTGCTTACTATATTTTAAGCAAAATCAATCTAGAATACACAGGGAATACTTTTATTGATGAAGATGTTTTGGCAAAAGAAGGCATTACAGATTTATCAAAATATAGTGTGGTTGCTGGTGCAACATTGTATCAGGATTTGTTTGTTTAAATTAGTAGATAGTAGTTAGTAATTAGTAGTTAGCAATTGAAATTGTAAATCTAAAATCACTTAATCTTAAATGGAATGATGCTAACTGATACTTTTGCTAAATGAAAAGTATTTTATTTTCCATTTTATTACTATTTACCACATCAATAATTGCTCAACAAGATTCAACTTCAAAAATACCTTTTGATGGAATGGACTTGACTTGGATTAACGGACAAAATAGACAAAAAACTTATCCATTAACCTTTGTTGATAAAGAAACAAAAGAAACTATCTTAACAGGAATGGCTTATTTGGATAGCTATTTTAATTATGATTTTAGTAGCCCGATTGATAACACACACACCATTTCTTCTACCATTGGACGTAGCAACGAGTTTACGCTAAACCTTGCTAGCATTGGCATTGAAACAAATTATAAAAATATTATTGGTAGGGTTTGGCTGCAAACAGGCAATATGTTAAACATTGTTCAAGACCAAGATGCAACTGTAAATCGTGGAAGAAACACAGGCAAGGATAATTTAAAAATGTTTCGTGAAGGTGCAGCTGGTTATCACTTTAATAAATGGTATGGCATTAATGTAGAGATGGGTGTTTTTATGAGTTATATTGGTTTAGAAAGCTATGTAACCCAAGAAAACTGGTGCTATCAACGCTCTATGATTTGCGAAGCAACGCCATTTTATTTTTCTGGTGCAAGAGTGCAAATGTTTCCTTCAAAAAAAATAAAAACAGAAATTTGGTTGCTCAATGGTTGGCAATCTTATAACAGTTGGAACAAAATGATTGGCTTTGGAAGTTCAACTTATTATCGCCCCAACGAAAATTTACAATTGGTTGCTAATTTTTATGTAGGTAAAGATGATAGGCAAGGTTCAACAAGGTTTCATCACGATAATAGCATTGTTAAACGCTATGTGAATCATCCAAAATCAAAAGGAATTTCGCAAGCTGCATTTTCTTTAAACAATCATTATGGTTTTCAAAATGGTGCAGGAATAAAAGCTTCTGAACAATATTTATTGGGCTTTGCTTTCAGCAATCGTTTATGGTTTAACCAAAATAAAATGGCTTTTACTTTTAGAAGCGATGTGATGCAAAATCCTGGATTATATGCTGCATTTACACCATCATTAGTAACTCCAAATGACTTTACAGATGCTATTGCAAATGACCCAAAAAAGAATTTAGTAGTCTATCAACAAACAGCAACTTTTGATATTATGCCAAATGATTTTATGACTTTTAGATTTGAGTATTCTCATCGGAATGCTAATGTGCCATATTTTGCTGGTCACGGTGGAACAACTTCGCCAGATGGATGGATAACAACACCAACAGCAGGTTGGAGACCCGATTTAAAAAAGGTTGAAGATAGACTTACACTTGCAATGAACTTTAGACTTTAAAATAGTAGTCAGTAGTTAGTAATTAGTAGTTAGCAATTGAAATCGTAAATCAAAAATCAATAAATCGTAAATAGAATGAAACCTTGTTACATCATAGATGCAGTAAGAACTCCAATAGGAAAATATGGAGGAAAATTAAGCAATATTCGCCCAGATGATTTGTTGGCTTATGCTATAAAAGCATTAATAAAACGCAATCCCAATATTGATATTAATGCAATTGAAGATGTGATTGCTGGAGCTGCAAACCAAGCAGGCGAAGACAATAGAAATGTTGCAAGAATGGCTGCACTTTTAGCAGGACTTCCTGTAACAGTTGGTGGCAATACTGTGAATCGTTTATGTGCAAGTGGCTTGCAAAGTATTATGGATGCTGCACGTGCCATTATGTGTAGCGAAGGCCTGCTGTATATAGCTTGTGGCGTAGAAAGTATGACTCGTGCACCTTTTGTTACAGCAAAATCTGATGGTGCTTTTAGTAGAAAAATTGAAACTTTTGACACCACAATGGGTTGGCGTTTTATTAATAAAAATCTAAGCGATCTATATCATCCATTTACAATGGGCGAAACTGCTGAAAATGTTGCTAAACAATGGAATATTAGCAGAGAAGCACAAGATATTTTTTCATTAAATAGTCAAGAAAAATATTTTAAAGCATTGGCAGAAAATAAATGGTATGATGAAATTATTCCTGTAGAAATTACTGAAAATAAACAAACAGTTTTATTTACTCAGGACGAACATCCACGAGCTACAACACTTGAAAAATTGGCTGCATTAAAACCTGCATTTATAAAAGATGGAACTGTTACTGCTGGCAATAGCAGTGGCATTAATGATGGTGCATCTGCCTTATTATTAGCAAGTGAAGAAGCTGTAAAATTATTTAATCTACAGCCCATAGCAATGGTTAAAAGTATGGCTATTGCTGGTGTTGACCCATCTATTATGGGTATTGGACCAGTTCCTGCTACACAAAAAGCATTATTGCGTGCAGGCATTTCTACAAACAATTTAGACTTAATTGAATTAAACGAAGCTTTTGCTTCTCAATCTTTAGCTTGTATAAAAGATTTGAATTTAGATGCTACTAAAATTAATGTGAATGGTGGCAGTATTGCATTAGGTCATCCTCTGGGTGCAAGTGGTTCAAGAATTTCCACAACATTGCTGCACGAAATGAAAAGAACAAATGGTAAATATGGATTAGCTACAATGTGTATTGGAGTTGGGCAAGGTGCAGCAATTGTTTATGAAGGACTGTAGATTAAATAAATACATTAACAACAACAAACAATTTCGGAAAATGAAATTGAAAGGAACTGCTACCACTTTTTTTGATAATTGGATAAGAGCTGTGATTTTGTTTATTGTTATGCTCGTAATGTTTTTTATTGGTAATTCAGTAACAACAAATCAACTTTTAAATAATATTTTATTCTGCCTTTTGCTTATTGGAATTTCAATAATTGTACTCTCGATTTTTTATCAATTATCTAAACGAAACCATTTATACTCTTTTTTAACACTTAGCGTTTTAGCTGTTGGATTTGAATTGATGTTTGTTTTGTTTTTATATAGTGCTTTTACAAAAATAATGGCAGTGCCAGTATCAAATAAGTTAGTAATTCCTAAAGATTATGATTCGCCACTAGATTCAAACAAAATAAAACCATAAACGATATCGTTAACTTTCTCTTTCTCCAATAATATTAAACCCAAACACTTCATTGGTGGTTACTTTAACGTTGGTGAACTTGCGTTTTGCAAACCAGCTTGTAGCTTCTTCGTGTGTATGTTCCCATCTAAATTCAGGAGTCATCCAGTCTAAAATATCAATCATCATTTCTCTTTTGTTCTGAGGACTGTTTTTTAGTTTCTTAATAATATAAGTAATAGGAAATAACGTGAATGAGTAGAGATAGTATTGTAATTTCAGTGGCAGTTTGCTACTGTATTTTCTTATAAAATTAAAAATATTATGAATGATATCTTTTCGTGGATGATAGAGCCAAACACTCAGTTTTCCTGTATGGTTTACCAAAGGCACCAAGCACGAAAAACTGTATTCCGTATTGTTGGTGTGTATTAAAACACCACTACAATGTACAATATCGAAAGTGTTATTTGCAAAAGGTGGAAACTGCACATCTGCTTGCAAAAACCACGCATTAGGATTGGTGTTTTTATCGAAAGCTTTTTCTATGCTCAAACTAAAATCAAAACCCAAAACAGTTGCTCCTGCATTTGCAATTAAATTGTTTAGTAATCCATTGCCGCAACCAGCATCTAAAATAACTTTTTGATTGATGGATGAAACGGTTTCATCGGTTTCTCTTAAAAATCTATTGAACATTTCTGGTTTATCTGCATTCCAGGTAGTGTCTTTATCATAATCAAACAGATTCCATTCTTGCTCAAAGCTTTTTTTAGTATGGCTGTTTTTCTTAACCACTTTATCAACCAATTCTTTGTGGTTTGTCCAAATGGCTTGTCTTCTTATTTCAAAATCGGACAAATTCTTTGCAAGAAAATCTTCATAATCAATAAATGCTTCAACTAATAATCTTGGAATTCCTTTAATAATAGGATAGCAAAAAATATTGCTCAATAAAACGCCTTCACTAATAATTTCTGTAGCTACACCATTGTATATTTTACTTGTTTTATTAAAACAAAGCAATTGTAATGGCTGTTTGGTAACAGGACAACGTAGATATGATAAAGTTGCTTCTTGCATTTTTTAGGCTGGGCAATATTAGCCAAGATTTGATTATTGCAAGATGATATTGTAATATCAAGCTAATAAGAAAATAAAAGAAAGCGAAATCCGTTTTATTAATAGCAATCGTATTAAAAAAAGTAAAATGAAAAGAATTTATCTAGTAATAGCTGCAATGTTTATAGCTTGTTTTGCAATTAGTCAAAGTCGTTATACAGTGGTGCAGTTTAACAAAAAAGATGTTCCTGGTGTAATTGGCGAGATTCCATTTGTTGAAAGCACCGTTAGAGATGCTATTAATAAGAATTTTGAAAAAATGGGGTACAAAGGGAAAAAAGTTAAAGACTTTGTAGTTTATAGTGGTGTATTCTTAAAAGAACTTGACAATCAACCACACGATATTTTTGTAATGGTAGATAGAAAAAGTCGTTCTGAAAAAGAGACTTCTTTAGTGACATTTTTGATAGGAATGGGATTTGATAATTTTGCTAGCGATACTGCCAATATAGATTTGATTAATAGCACTAAAGCATATATTAATAGTTTGAGAGAAGTTGCTGCTGCTTATGATTTAGAATTGCAAATTGCTGCTCAAGAAGAAGTGGTGAAGAAGAACGAGAGGAAAGCTGAAAATTTGAAAGACGATGCTAACTCTTTACAAAAGAAAAAGAAAAAGTTGGATGATGAGATTGCTCAAAATATAATCGACCAAAACGTTCAAATAGTTGAAAATGAGCGTCAAAAACAAATTATGGAAACATTAAAAAGTAAACGCAAACCAGCACTAGTTGCTGTGCCAACTAAGGAATAAAAAATATTTATTGAGAAAGGCAACCCTTTTATCTAATCCTTCGTATTGTATAGTTAGAGGTTATAATTGCTAAATCAATAGCGGGTTTTTTCAGATGAAAATAGGGTTGTTTCCACAACCCTATTTTTGTTTTATAATATATATTGCATTGAAAAATAAAAAGACATCAATTTTACTCGCAATTGGTTGGTTCATCATCACTACAATCTTGCTTTGCATTCCTGGAAAAAAGTTACCTAAAGTGAGTTGGCTACAAATTCCTCATTTTGATAAGCTAGTTCACATTTTCATTTTTGCCGTACTCAGTTATTTGTTTTGTAGAGCTACAAATAGAAAACGGTTTTTGCTTGTTGCATTTATCTGCACTTGCTATGGAACTGCAATGGAATTTGTTCAAGAAAACTGGATACCAAATAGGTCTTTTGACGTTTTAGATATAGCAGCAGATACTGTTGGTAGTTTTGCTGCAATATTATTGTTGATTTATTTTAATAATTTGAAGAAGATGGTTCATTAACCTCTACTATAATTTGGAGTTTCTTTAGTAATATCTACGTCGTGGGCGTGGCTTTCTTTCATACCAGCATTGGTGATTTTTACAAAAGTTGCTTTCTTTAATTCTGCAATATTTCTAGAACCGCTATATCCCATACCAGCCCTTAATCCTCCAACAAATTGATACACTATTTCACTTAAAAAGCCTTTGTAAGCAATACGTCCTTCAATTCCTTCTGGCACAAATTTCTTGGCATCACTTTCTCCACCTTGAAAATATCTATCACCACTTCCTTGGCTCATTGCACCCAAACTTCCCATTCCACGATACTCTTTAAACTTGCGACCCTCGTAAATAATAGTATCGCCAGGGCTTTCTTCAGTTCCTGCAAAAATGCTGCCCATCATAACTGCATCTGCACCAGCTGCAAGAGCTTTAACAACATCTCCAGTATACCTAATGCCACCATCTGCAATTAAAGGAATGCCTCTTGGTTTTAATGCTTTTGCTGCATCCATAATAGCTGTAAGTTGTGGTACACCTGCACCTGCAACAATTCTAGTTGTGCAAATAGAACCTGGACCAATACCTACTTTAACAGCATCTGCACCGGCATCAGCTAATGCTTTTGCACCTTCAGTTGTAGCAATATTTCCAGCAATAACTGGTAAATTCTTGAAATTCTTTTTTAATAACTTTAAAGCTTCAATTACACCTTTGCTATGTCCATGTGCAGAATCTAAAGTAACGATATCAACCCCTACATTATTTAGGGCTTCTGCTCTAGCCAATAAATCAGAAGTAATACCCAATGCAGCACCAACCAACAATCTTCCAAAGCTATCTTTTGATGAATTTGGATAATTATTGATTTGTTGAATGTCTCTGTAAGTAATCAATCCAATAAGTTTACCTTGCTTATCAACAACTGGTAATTTTTCTATTTTATATTGTTGAAGAATTTTTTCAGCTTTCTTTAAGTCTGTTCCTTCAGGAGCGGTTACCAAATGTTCAGTAGTCATTATCTCGCTAATCAATTTGGTTTTGTTAGCTACTTCAAACCTTAAATCTCTGTTGGTAACAATGCCTATAAGTTTTCCATTTGAATTAACTACAGGAATACCACCAATTTTATTTTCTTTAATAATTCTAAAAGCATCAGCAACAGTTGCTTTGGCAGTTAGTGTAATGGGGTCTAAAATAATTCCACTTTCACTTCTTTTTACTTTGCGTACTTGTGCAGCTTGCTGCTCTATGCTCATATTTTTATGCAAAATACCCAATCCACCTTCTCTTGCCAGGGCAATAGCCAAGCCAGCTTCAGTAACAGTATCCATTGCTGCTGATAAAAAAGGAATATGTAACTTAATTTTCTTTGTTAGATTGGTTGTAATATCAACCTCTTTTGGTAGTACGTCGCTAAACGCAGGTGCAATTAAAACATCATCGAATGTGAAACCATCAATAATGATTCTTTCTGTAACAATTCTTTTTATGGGGGATTTTTTTATTGTTGCCATAGGCAAAGATATTTGATGGAATTAAATTTAAAAATTAAGTTTTAGTAACAATAAAAAGTGTGTGTAATCCAACTTAAAATTATTGTAAAGTATAAAACATCTCATATTTGCATTCGCTCAAATACTCACAATATGTTCAAAAAATTTATTGCTATATTATTATTATTTACACTAACAAACTGTACTTTAAAAAAGCCACAAGAATCTTTGCAAGAAGGTGATTTGTTATTTCAAGATCTAAACTGTGGCCCTTTGTGTGATGCTATTGAAACTGTAACTCAGGGAGTCGATGAAAAAAAATTCTCTCACTGTGCAATGATTATTAAACAAAACGATACCTTAAAAGTTGTTGAAGCAATTGGGGGTAATGTGCAAATAAGTTCTTTGCATCATTTTTTTGCAAGAAGTGGGGATACTGCAACAATAAAAAATATTACAATAGCAAGACCCAATCAAATGGACAAATCTGGTTTGGCTAAAGCATCTTCATTTGCTGTTCAACAAGTTGGTCAGCCTTATGACGACGAGTTTATTATGAACAATGGAAAATGGTATTGCAGTGAACTGCTTTACGAAGCTTTTAAAGTAGCTAATAATCAACAAGAATTTTTTAGCTTAGCCCCGATGACTTTTAAAGATCCTGCAACAAAAAATTATTTTCCTGCTTGGATAGATTATTACAAAGCATTGCAAAAACCAATTCCTGAAGGTCAGCTTGGTTTAAACCCTGGTTCAATCTCTCGTTCAGATAAAATAACTATCCTAAAAATTGACAAATTGATGTTTTAGAAAAAATGCTTTAAATATCTCTTTGAAATATTCATTTCCCCTATCTTCGCCGCCGAAATAAAAAATAGAAACACAATCGCGTGTTCAATTAAAACACAAACAGATGTCAATTACTAAAGAAAAAAAATCAACAATCTTCACCCAATTTGGTGGAAATGCAGCAAACACTGGCTCTATTGAAGGTCAAGTGGCTTTATTAACAGAGCGTATCTTAGACATTAGCGGTCACTTAAAAGTAAACAAAAAAGATTTCTCAACTCAACGTGGTTTGATGAAAATGGTTGGTCGCAGAAAAAGACTATTGTCTTATTTACAAAAGCATAACCTAATTGGTTATCGTCAACTTATCGAAAAATTAGGAATTAGAAAGTAAAAATATTAGCCCATCCCAAAAGGGAGTGAGGAAAATAATGGTTGCTTTTTAACTACATCAACTTAATAATTATTTATTCCCAACTTCCAATAGGTAGTTGGGAATTTTTGCTTACACCCCTTGCCCCTAAAGGGGATTATGGGAAAATATCTATTCATTTCCTTAGTTCCCTTTAGGGCTAGGGTAAATCAAATTACAAAATGTTATCACAACCAATACAATCAACTTTCACACTACCAAGTGGTGCTGAAGTTATTTTAGAAACAGGCAAGCTTGCTCGTCAAGCTGATGGATCTGTTACAGTTCGCCAAGGCAACTGTATTATTTTAGCAACAGTTGTTGCTAATAAAGATGCAAAAGAAGGTCAATCTTTCTTTTTAAACATGGTAGAAAATAATCTTGGCTCTGTGCAGAATACAATAACGGATTTTGTAAAAGATAAAACAGAAAGTATAGATAAAAATATTAAAAAATATGAAGTATCAAGCGAATTACAAAATAAGTATACAGATAAAGATCATCCTCACCGAAAAAAAATAATCCCTCTAATAAACGAATGGAAAAG
>JANYEB010000026.1 GCA_025363355.1 Chitinophagaceae bacterium
GCAAATACTGCAAAACCAATAGCTGCAGCTATGTTGCAAAACAGTGTAACGACACCCATTCTGCCAACCATTGTGTATAGCGATGTTTGCTTGTTATTACTTTCCTTATAGCAAGTATGATATTTATTTAAAAAGTAAATACAATTAGGAACACCAATTACGACAACTAATGGAGGAATCAGTGCTGTTAATAAAGTGATTTTATATCCAAATAAAACCATTGTTCCAAAGCTCCAAATAACACCCATAGCAACCACTAGTAAACTCATTGATGTAGCAGCAAGTGAACGAAAGAAAAGAAACAAGACAAGTGCTGATAATGCCAAAGAGCCAAACAGAAAATAATTCATTTCGCTTTTAATTCTGTCTGATACTTTTGTTCTTATAAAAGGTAATCCACTAATATGTGGTTGAATTCCTGTGGCTTGTTTAAATTCATCTGTTGCTGCAACTATAGCATTAATAAGCTTTGTACGGCTTTTGCTCATTGCTGTATCTTTATTCACAGTAACGCCCATTACATAGCTATTGGTTTCAGTATTATACAATAGAGACTTGTAAATAGGTAAACTTTTAAAAACAGTAGTTTCACTATCTAGCTTGTTGATATCACTAAATATTTTTTTAGAAACAAATTTTGAATTGATGGTGTCTTTAACAAGTGTAACTGCTTCTGGTATTGACATTACACTTTTAACAGCAGCTATTTTTTCTAATGATTTATGAAGTTTAGCATATTGTGTAAATACTTTTTCTGTAAATAGTTTATCAGTTTCAATACCAATGACAACAAGATTATTATCTGCACCAAACTGCTTTAAAAATTTCTGATATTCAGCATATTTTATATTGTCTTCTGGAACAGCTTTGTTACTATCATAGCTCAACTGAATTTTACTGGCTTTCCAACCCATAAAAACAGTAATCAATAAAAGTATAACTAGAGATGGAACTCTGTATTGTATAATTTTTTTTCCCAGACTATACCACATAATGTTACAATTGCTTATCTGCAAAGAAAAGGAGAATGTTGCCCCAACCCTAAATGGAGTTTATTTGAAACATATTTTCAACAATTTACTTAAATAATAAGCAATAACTAGAGCATAGCTGTTTACTTTCGCAACTTTAAAATATACTAAATGTTACAAGCAAGTTTAAAAAAGAATGATATCAAAGCAAAATGGTTAATTGGAGTTTTTTCGTTTGTAGTGTTTGCTGTGGTGGCATCACTTAATAAAATTAAATTGGGAATAAAGGTTGATTTTGATGTTCACATTTTTGCTGTTGCCAATGCTATTATCAATTCTTTAGTAGCAGTGCTTTTGGTTGCAGCCTTAATGGCTGTTAAACAAAGAAAGTATTTGTTGCATAAAAAATTAATGCTTGGAGCATTGGTGCTTTCTATTTTGTTTTTGGTAAGTTATATTGCCCATCATATATTGGCTGGTGATACAAAATATGGTGGAGAAGGAATAATGAAGTTAATATATTTTATTATTTTAATTACGCATATAATGCTTGCTGCTGTTATACTTCCTTTTATTTTATTTACAACATACAGGGCAATGATTGCTGAATTTCCTGCCCATAAAAAACTGGCTAAAATCACTTGGCCTTTGTGGTTTTATGTTGCAGTTACTGGTCCAATTGTTTATTTAATGATTAGTCCTTACTATCATTAATCTCATTAGTATGATTCTCAAATAACTCTTCTTCACTAAGCTGCATACGCTTAGCAATATCTGTTAAATTGCTTAATCGTTGAACAGTGTATGGAATGGTATCTAATCCATCACCATATCTTTTTACATACATAAAAATGCCAATAAGGTTGCTGGCAGCAATTTCTTCTGTGTGTGTAACCCAACTAGTAACATACAACGATGCAGCTACAATCAGTAAAACTAATAATCCCATAGCCCCGAAATTCCAAGATTCTTGGTCGCTTATTTTTATTTGCCAACTCCTTAAATTGGTATAATGTTTTTTGATGGATATTGGGTCTGCAACACCAATAATATCAACCTGATTTTCTAATTCATCATTTCTTTTGCGGGTTAAGTATTTCATCTTTTTGCCATAGAAGAAACTAATGATACTTACTGGAATTAATACACTTAAACAAATTATAACAACTTTTGTATCGTAAAAGCAAAGCAGAATTAAAGAGCCAACAATATTGTAAGCAGCTTCAATGACATATACCAAATCATATTCTAAAAAATCAACAAACTCTCTTGCCAAATTACTGTGTGCAGCAAGTTTCGATACATCTTTTTCATCATACTTTCTATTCAGCAATCTGCTGACAAACGATGTATAAATGCCAGTATAAGTTCTGGTGTCAATTCTATGTCTAATGGTTCCCATAATTACCCACACCAAGTAAACGCCAATCAATTCATACAAGCCTATATTATTTCCATAAATTAAACCATCAATAGCTCTTCCCAAAAAGTAAGGTTGCATTAGCAAAGCCAACATTTCAACAGAAAATAATGCATAAGTTAACACAAGTTGCCATTTGTGTTTCTTAAAAATTGCAATAAACATTTGTAGTTTGGGCATTGTGTAGCTTTTTGTAAAAATAGGAAGATGCTGCTACAAGCACAAAGTGTATTGTGCGTTTAGAATTGCTTAACTATTTTGTTTGTTAAAAGACAGCTAATTAATTCTCCCTTAGAGGTTACATTAAATTTGCTAAATAATCGTTGTTGCATTTTATGTAATGTTTCTTCTTTAATATTTAAAACCTCAGCCATTTGTTTATTGGTTAAGCTTGTTAAAATTAGGTAACAATACAGGTATTGGTTGTCGTTAAGACCATAGGGGAAATCATAATCAACTTTTCCAGCAACCAATTTTTTAGTTAATTGTTTGGTTACATAAAAATTGTGGTAGTATTGATTGCTTAGTGCAGTTTCAATAGCTTCTTTAAGTTCGTCGGGTCTGTCTCCTTTGCTCACAAATCCTTTACACCCACTATAAACAAACTCTTCAATCCAGCTAAGTTCAGTATCACTAGACATCCCAAGTTTATTAATGTGTGGAAAATCTCTTTGCAGCAAGTAGCTAAGTTTGCCTCCATTTAACCCAGGCATTTTATAGTCTATTAAAACCAAATCGGGTTGTGCGTTTTTATGCTCACGCAAATTCAATATAAAATGGTGTGCCGATTCCCAGGTTTTGCCCAAAGTAAATTTTTTACTTAGCACATTTATCAATTTCCCAAAAGACTCTCTTACCATATGTTGGTCGTCTATAATATCAATAGTGTACACTGCATAGTTAATTTGTGCAACAAATATAATAAACTGATTTGCAAAAAACTAGCTAATGTATTGTTAAATTTTTGGTAAAGAATGTCCCTTTAATGGGACATTCTTTTTTAGACTTATATACTCAAATTCGTTTTCGCATTTACAAGCCCTGCAAATCAAATACACAATCCTGTAAATCGCAGGATTCTGTATTTGGGTTATATGGTGAACTTGCAATTTACAGGGTGCTTAACTAAAGCCACAGGTCAATCCCTGTAAAAGGCGTACACAGCCCTGCACAATATAGGGTAGGTTTATAAGTTGCAGGATCAACCCTACAATTTGCAGGAACAGTGCTATTAATTGCAGGGGGCATTAAATAAAATATAAGAGATTGATTAACAATAATTATTTAATAATTTAAAACAAAAACAATGAGTGATTTTATTCCAAAACCAGAAGCAGAAAAAGTAGAATGGTACAACAATTTAAGCACCAAAGCTGCTGCACAAGGCACAGCACTAGGCTTAAATGCAGCACAAATTACCGAATTGCAAAGCATTTGCAGTGGCATTAAAACAGCTATAAAAGCAAATAGCGATGCACAAACAGCAGCACAAACTGCAAAAACAGCCAAGGACCAAAAAATTAGTGATGGCGAAAAACAACTGAGGGCTTTTATTAGAACCATTAAAGCCAGCAGTGGCTATAGTGATGCTGTTGCTAAAGATTTTTTGATAGTTGGAGAAGAATCTGTTTTTGATGCTAGCACTTATAAACCTGTTATTAAAGCTAAAGTAATGCCAGGCAGGGTGGTGGTAGATTTTGTGAAAAGCAAACTAAATGGTGTAAATATTTATGTGCGATTAAAAGGGCAAACCAGTTGGACAAAACTTGCTTATGATAGCTATAGCCCTTATGAAGATAACCGACCACTAGCCCTTGCTAACACGCCAGAACACCGAGAATATATGGCTATTGGTGTGATGCAGGATGAAGAAGTAACACTGCAAAGCGATATTATTGAAGCGGTGTATGGAGGGTAATTTATTAACTATAAAACTTTTATTGATGAATATAATTTGACCAATTAAAAAAGAACTTACGCTTTAGTTCTGCAATAGTAAAAAGCTAAAAAATTAATTATTAAACTAAATTTTAAGCATGAAAAAACTGAAATTCTTATTAGCCTTTTTTGTATTGGCAATAGTATTAAATGGATGCAAAAAAGATGTGGAGCAAAAACAAGTAGAACCAACTGCTGTAAAGCAGACGATAAAGTTAGCTAACAAAAAGAACCCATTTTCTTTGAAAAATATTAGAGAGGTTAAAAACAAAAGGTTGCAGAATACAGCACAAAGAACAATAAGCAATCCAAACATTAATGTAGATAGAGTTTGGGTATACGTACAGTTTAATCCCGAAAGAGTTACAGGTGATATACTCGCAAAATTGGAGGCTGATGCAGATATACATATTATGGATATTCCGTTTGCAAACTTTGAACTTTATAACGATGACTTTGCTTTGGATGAAGAAAAGGCTGAATTATTAAAGGATGGAAAGCTATATGCTGTGTATAAAAAAAATAGTGCTATGAATGATCTTTTTATAGCAGAAAATGGTTTAGAAACGCAATTTCTTGATGAACTATACTTGCCCGAAGAATCAGAGAGTGAAGATGTAGATTTATATATGCAAGCACTGTTACAAGCTGGATATACTCAAGAACAAGCAAATAGATGGTTTAATATTTGTTTATTTAAAAAAGCTCATGGCAGAGTTAATTATTTTGATACTGAATTAAATAATTTTCAACCAGTTGCGGGTATGCAAGTTTGGGCTTTGGTTTTTGGAATACCAGTACATACCTATACTGATGCAAATGGCAATTATGAAATTCCTTGGCGTTTTTCGGTTGGAACGATAATAGGTACTAAAGCAAAGAATCCAAGAGTAAATATTAAACCTTTAGATGTACACGGTACTTTAGCAAGAAATGTTTACACATTAATTACTCAATTTATTGTTGGCTCTATTCACATTGAAGGATGGAAAAGTAGTTGTCAAATGAGAAATGATATTGATATGAATTTTAGTGGGCATACTCAGGTTAGGTTTTGGAGCCATTTATTAAATGCTTATTATCTACACGACCAATATACCAACCAAGATGGAATTATGAGTGCACCGCAGGCAATGGTTTGTTATGCTGGCTGGACAAACGATAATGGACTTTTTGATATTCTAAATCGCCCTCAACTAAGAGATGCGACAACGCCATTATTTGGTCACGTAAGTTATATTAAGGGATTATTTGAATATCTTTTAAATGATGTATTTGGAGCAAATGTTAATCTTGCAAACAATTACCCTAGTGTGTTTAGTTTGCTTAAAGGAGTACTACCCGATATGTATTTGGGAGTTGCACAATCTGGTGAACCAAGTTTTTATAGTAGCAGAATTATGCAATTTGCTTTTCATGAACTAGGACACGCATCGCAATATAGGCAAGTGGGAAATGCTTGGTACATTGCATTGCAGTGGGCAGAGAGACCTTTTCCAAACCCAAATTCAGTTTCTGGTAACCCCTATGGAGATGGTCAAAATTCAAATTCGGGTATCGTTAGTTTAGCAGAATCTTGGGCAGAATTTATAGGCACAAATTATACAATAAGACGTTATGGTAATTTAGCAATGAAGTCAGCAACTAGTACGGGCGAATTGAACAGCAATCCTTTTACACTTGGTAATTTCGAAACTGATGAAAATTTAATGGAAAGTGAAAGCTTTTTCTTTCGTGGGCAATGGATACCCTATGGTGCTTATAATGATTTAATGGATAATTTCAATACAAATGAGTTTTGGGATAATGTTAGTGGAACCCAAATTAATCAAATGTATTATACCTTTGGACCTAATGTTAAAAGCACTTGTGATTTTGCAAGTAATTTTATAAATAATTATCCCTTGATCTCTTCTAACGGTGGATTTGATTTAATGCTGCGTTATGGTATGATTTGTTGGTAAAACATAAATTATGAAAAAAATATTTTTAATTTTTACAATAATTGCTCTTGTATTGCTTTATTCAAGTTGCGACCCAAGAAAAGAGGATTATTACTCTAATAACAATGATGTAGTAGTCATTAATCCAATATTATTGAATCCCAAAGACACTTTTAATTTGGGGGATACGCTTAAGTTTTATTTTGAAGTGCCTGATAGCATTAGTTTTAATGGAAAAAAAATTAAAACTAATATTAGTAATGCAGACTTCTGTTCATTTAATCAAGTTGTAAGTATACTCGACACTAGTCATTCTGCAGATTACTATAGAGTATTTGATGCAGTATGTAAGCAAGACGCAAAAATTGGTTACATCAGTCCTCAATGGCAGTTATATCTAGGAAAAGATGGTAGTACTTACAAAAGCTTCTATTACTTAATACCTAAAAAATCTGGAATACTTATTTTGGAAGAAAATAATTATGGCTTAATGTATACCGACAATGCTCTAGTGCGGTCTAATGTACATTTCGATTTAGGCACTATCAATAGGCATTTTGAGTATTTTGTCGATAATGTGAAACCCAGCAGAAAGAATGATTTAGTACAATATCTCAGTGATAAGGGACATAATAAGCCATCGGAGCTATATGTTTTTTATGTTAGGTAAAGTTTCTGCCGTTGTTGGTATGGCATAGCCTACCAACAACGTTTTTTTAAATACACTAATGGTGAAGAACACCCAACCTTTGGCGTCGTGTAGATAGAAGACCAACAAGGGCAAAAAAAGATATATTCTAGCTTGCCCTTAACTTTATAAAAAATAAATAAATGAAATTTAATAAATATTTTGCAGGCATTATTTCTGGTTTTTTTATTGTTTGTTCTTGCGAACAAACAATAAGCCCCTTTGCTGATAGCCAAGCAAAAATGAAAGTAAAAGTTTTAAATCCAAAAGATACAGTATCAATAGGCGATAGTGTTATTGTATTATTTGATGTGCCCGATACTGTTTTGGTGAATGATTCACTTACTGCTTTATACTCAAAAGAGCAATGCACCGTAAATTGTCACTATAACAAAGTTGACTCAAGTCAATCTAGTTTTTTTATTAGCTGGACAACCGATGGTACAGTTTACACAAGTCCTGGAAAGTTGGGTCAAAATGGCGATGTAGATTTTGCAAAAATTGGAAATAAACTTTACACACGTTATGCTTTTATTCCAAAAGCTAAAGGGGTTTATTTTTTAGAATGTTGGGCAAATGGAGCGTTAAAAGCAAATAATGGAAATATTAAAACACTACTGGTTTACGATTTTGATGTGCCAGATAAACATTTAGGTTTATTGCGAAAAGCTGCGGGTTCAAAATCGGCAATACTTGAACCTTGGATACAAAATTATGAAAACTTGGGCAAGGGTTTATATGCTTTTGCAGTTAAGTAAATAGCAAAAAAAAATGTCAATAATTTTAATAATCCTGTTGGTAGAAATACTAACAGGATTATTTTTATTTTGCCGTTGATTTCTATGCAAAGCCTACCAACAACGTTTTTTGCAAATACAATGTTGGTGAAGAACACCCAACATTGGCATAGCATAGATAGAAGACCAACAAGGGCAAAAATTGATTATGAAATTTTATGCGGTAACTACAATTTTCTTTGTTGGTAAGCAAATCAAAAAAAATAAAATATGAAAAAAAACATTCTGTGGTTTTTCGTCACTATATCTAGTATAATTATCCTCAATAGCTGCGACCCACACGATGACTTTGGGATGTCTTTTGACATTGTTGTAACTAGTAATGCACAATTATTAAATTATAAGGATACTTTTAATTTGGGTGATACTTTAAAGTTTTCTTTTCAAATACCAGATAGTATTACATACAACGGCAAATTAGTTTACACTAATATAAATAGCACCGACTTTGCCCACGTATATCCAGCTTTAAATATTATTGATACTAGTGTTGGCTCTACCAGTGGATTGGGTGTTGTAAGAGAAGGTGATTATAATGGTTATGCCATAATTGGTAGTTTTAATAAAACAAATAAGCAGCTAAGTTTTGAAAATATAAATAGTCGGTTTAAGGCACTATATTATTTAATACCCCTAAAAAGAGGAGTCTATTTTATAGATGAAAGGGATTATGGTCGTGCTGAACTTAACAGTAATAACTATAAAATAAATGTTCATTTTAGTTTTGGTAATATCAATAGGCATTTTAATTATATACTTGATAATTTAAAAGCAAATCAAGTAGTAAATATGTCTAATTATTTATCTACTAAAGGGGAAAATCAACCAAAAGAATTATTAGCTTTTTATGTAAAATAAATCATAGTATTATGCTAAAATTTTAGCCGTTGTTGGTATGGCATAGCCTACCAACAACGTTTTTTTAAATACACTAATGGTGAAGAACACCCAACCTTTGGCGTCGTGTAGATAGAAGACCAACAAGGGCAAAATATTGAATACAAGATGAAGCTAAAAGAAGAGCTTACACTTTAGTTCTACAAGAGTAAAAAGCCATCGGAGCTATATGTCTTTTATGTTAGGTAAAGTTTCTGATTATTAATTTTAACAACCCTGTTGGCAGACACGCTAAAAGGGTTGTTTTCATTTGAGTGCTTGTAATACTTAATAATGATGATTAGATTTGACTTTGCCGAAGGCTTTTGCTAATCGTTAAAATCCCTCATCTTCGCCAAAACTTTTTGTTATGTCTTATACAACATTACTTACACAACTAGAAAACAATATTCTCATAGTCACTATTAACCGTCCTGATAAACTGAATGCTTTAAACCGTGATGTGTTTACAGATTTAAGTAATGTGGTGGATGAAATAGAAGGCAACAGTGAAATAAAATCTGCCATTATCATTGGCTCTGGCACAAAAGCATTTGTTGCAGGTGCTGATATTACAGAGTTTAATAGTTTAACTTTAGAAGAAGCCAAAGCATTATCAAAACGAGGGCAAGACATTTTCTTTAAAATAGAAAACTGTGGCAAACCTATCATTGCTTGTGTAAATGGTTTTGCTTTGGGTGGTGGCTGCGAGTTGGCAATGAGCTGTCATTTTAGATTAGCAAGTGAGAATGCAAAATTTGGTCAGCCCGAAGTTAATTTAGGTTTAATACCTGGTTATGGTGGCACACAACGCTTGGCACAATTAATTGGTAAAGGCAGAGCTATTGAATTATTAATTTCAGCTAATATGATTGATGCTGCCACAGCATTGCAATATGGCTTGGTAAACTATGTTACAACACAAGAAGAATTATTGCCAAAAGCCATAGCCATTCTTTTAAACATTAATACCAAAGCACCTTTAGCTATTGCTAAATGTATTCAAACTGCAAATGCAGTTTATGACGAAACTAAAAATGGTTTTGTTGAAGAGGTAAATGCTTTTGGCGATTGTTTTGAAACACAAGATATGAAAGAAGGCACCACAGCATTTTTAGAAAAAAGAAAAGCAATATTTACAGGAAAATAATATCCTCCAACTTACATAAATGACAAAGAATTTATTCATTGCTTTTGAAGGAATTGATGGCAGTGGCAAAAGCACACAGGTAAAATTACTGACTCAAAAGCTAGAAGAATCAGGGCATAAAGTATATGCAACTTTTGAACCCACTGATAGCCCAATTGGTAAAATGATAAGAGATATTTTTAGTGGTAGAATGGAAGCAGACCACAAAGTAATTGCTGGTCTTTTTGTGGCTGATAGATTAGACCATTTGCTTAATAAAAACAATGGCGTTTTAAAAATGCTTGAGGAAGGATATACAGTTATAACAGACAGATATTACTTTTCATCTTATGCTTACCACAGCCCTTATATGTCGATGGATTGGGTAATTGAAGCCAATAAATTAAGTGCCGAATTATTAAGACCTGATATTAATATTTACATTGATATTTCTGCCGAAGAAAGTATGCATCGTATTGCTAAAGGAAGAACTTCAACAGAATTATATGAAACCTTAGATAACTTAAAACAAGTAAAAAATTTGTATGCCGAAGCTTTTGAAAAATTAAAGGATGTAGAAAAAATTGCATCAATTAATGGTGAAAGAACTGAGGTTGAAATTGCTGCTGATGTTTGGAAAATTGTTGCAGATTTATAACACTGAACTATAAACTCAACATCAAGAATTTTTAATAAACAAGCCTTTGACAAATCGAGTACTTTAAATTCAAAATTGCAATAGTTGCATAAACAACTTGTTTGTATATTTGATTTTTAAATTAAATTATATGCAAGAAGCATACATAGTTTCAGGATATAGAACAGCCGTTACCAAAAGTAAAAAAGGGGGCTTTAGATTTTATAGACCTGATGATTTAGCAGTTGAAGTAATTAAAGGATTAACAGCAACGATTCCACAACTTGATACCCAAAGCTTTTGCAGCAATGATGCGACCAAATTGCAACCCCTGTTCAGCCTCTGGAACAGCATTGCCAACTATTACATCATCAATTCTTTTGGTATCAAGTTGTGGAATAGTTGCAGTTAATCCTTTTATTACTTCAACAGCCAAATCATCAGGGCGATAAAATCTAAAACCAC
>JANYEB010000172.1 GCA_025363355.1 Chitinophagaceae bacterium
CTTTGCCATATACACGAGGGTCATCGCTAACAATCACTTTTGCTAAATCGCCTTTATACTCTGGGTATAGTGAATCGAAGATTTCTTCTAATCTTCTTGCGTGGGCTTTGGTGGTGCAAAAGAAAATGGTTTTACCAGGCAAAACACCATTTGCATCTTTAATGGATTCCTCCATAAACTCACGAACAATTAAAGCATTTGTACCACGATTGATTACCTTTTTTTCAATCTCTGTTCCTTCATAATTTATTTCTTCAATTTCCTTGCCTTCAAGTATTAAATTCTTTTGGTCTTCGAGAGCAATGGTTCTTTTATTAATGCCTTCCTCCTGAAACTTGGTTTTGATTTTCATTACCTGAAAATTGCACAAGTAAGGTGGTATATGGTTTACAGCTTCTTCGTAAGAGTAAGCATAAGTTGGCACACCATCTTCTACCTCGAACAACTGAAAAGTATTGTGGTCTATAACATCGGTTGGTGTAGCTGTTAAGCCTAATGTAATGGTGTTGAAATAATCGAGTATCTCACCATAAGTATTGTAAATGCTTCTATGGCTTTCATCTACCACAACTAAATCAAAAAAGTGTGGTGATAAAGGATTGTTTTCATCTCGAACAATGCCTATCATTGTTTGATAAGTAGAAACATAAATCCTTCTATCTTTTGAGATTTCTTTTTCGCCTTGCTTAGGCCATCTTGGCTCATTGGGCAAATGTTCTTTAAAAGCATCGAGTGCTTGATTTTGCAAAGCAATTCTATCTACTAAAAACAATACTCTTTCTGCCCATCCTGCTCTCATTAAAGCATCTACTAAAGCTATGCAGGTTCTTGTTTTTCCTGTACCAGTAGCCATTACCAACAAAAATTTTCGCTTTCTTTTTTCAACAGCTTCCATTACTGCACGAATGGAACTGATTTGATAATCACGCCCAGCAATTTTGGTGTTGATTAATTCGCCTGCTAAAGTTTTACGAGCTCTACGAATGTATTGGTAGCGTTCTAAATCGTCTCTTGTAGGAAAGCCATATACTTTTTTTGGTGGATAGTTTTCTAAATCCCAAAAGAAAATATCGTGACCGTTGGTATAAAAACAAAAAGGTAATTCACCACCTTTTGAATTTTGAATATTGTAGCAATATTGTTTGGCTTGCTCTCTGCCAATAGCAGCATCCACAGCAGATTTTTTTGCTTCCACTACTGCTAATGGTTTTCCATCTTTGCCTAATAAAACATAATCGCTGTATTGGTGACCACCATAAGGGGTTACAGCTTCACGAACTAAATTAGCATCTACAACAATATCAAACTCTTCAACCACTTGTGAGAGGTCGCCAACAAGCCAACCTGCTTTTTTCAAGCGGTTGTCGATGATTTCTTTTCTTGTTAGTTTTTCTGTACTCAAAGCAATTTAATAGTGTTACAAATTAAGGCAATAAAATTAAGAGAGTTTAGTAAGTTATTTTGAAATTATAAATTGATGGAATTCCCACATACATTACAAGTTGGGAATTGAGCCTAAAATTAGACTTAATTGTGTGTTTAATTGTTCTTCAATTTCTTGCTTATATAAGTTCTTTGAAGTACTTTCTTTTAGTAGCTTTAAATATTTGTTTTGATAATAATTTGCCTGCTTGGTGTTGTAAAGTAGCTGAACTTGTTTTTTACTTTTTGGCATTGCAGTAGTACAGAAATAGTGCATTAGAAAAAAGTTTGAACATTTTACAGTAGTTTGGATTGGCTCGTGAAATTGTATTTGATTGAATTTTTTAAGTAATTCGTTTGCCAATATTTTAAAGCTATTTTGATTGACTATTTCAGCAACAGTTTTCATCTTAGGCAAGTAATGTGCAGGGCTTATTCTTTCGATTTCTAAGCGAAGCAAATTGTGTTTGAACTTTGCCTCAAGGGTTTTATTGTAGATTTTTATTTTATAATCTGCTGTTTCAAAAAATAGCGTTTGTTGTCTATCTGCTATATCAAATGGATATAATGATTTTGACTTGAAACCTTGAATTTGCTGCAAGTAAATTGAAGGATTTTGCAGTACTGGGATGTTGATGCCAAACTCGAATTTTGGCATATTGTATTGCCATAAATCTACTTCTAAAAGGCCGCACAAGTCGTTTATTGCTTGTATGCAATTTGCTAACGTGAATAAACCTGTGTTGTGGGTTTGACTGAATTTGTGCAATGAATTTTTAATAGTGAACCCGTTTATATTTTGGCTAATTCTAAGCCCTTTATAATGGGCAGAGAAATTGGGCAATGCCTCTCCAGTTTGCACTTTTAGTAAAGTTGTTGCATCGAGTTTTTCCCAAACATTATTTGAGATTGAGCCTCGCCCTTTTATGGTTACATTGCACAACACCTACACTACTTTTTAGTAGCGAATGATTTGTTGTAATGCTTTTTCATTAGCTCCTCAATATCGGATAGCTTGTAGTAAATTTTGCTTCCTACTTGCGAAAATGAGATAAGCCCATTATCACGATAGTACTGGGCTGTGCGTTTTGAAATTTTGAGCAAGTCCATAAATTCTTTATTGTCTAACCATTGCTCTTTGGGTTGTTTTTCTTTTTGAGTTAGACGAGTATTTATTTCATCGATTTTGCTTACTAAGTTTTGGTAAGCTTCAGTTTGCATTGTAATAACTTCCATTGATGCTTTTTTTAATGTTTTAAAAAGCAAAAATTTGCAAATGGGCGTTTTGTATAAAAAAGTGATTAAATGTGTGGTGTAGAGTATAGAGTGTAGAGTAGTTGAAACTCCACGCAGTAGACAGTTTCAAGCAATGATGCAGTAAATTATTCTTTGAAAGATTTAATGTTATGTAGAGTGAATATTATAATAAATTAATTGCTTTTTTAATCGCTTCGAGTTTGGTTGTTGTTTTTAATGTTTTAATTTTTTTAATATCGAACTGTTTGAGGGTTTTATTTGTGAAGCAATTGTCTGCAACTTTCCAGTGTTGTTGATTCAAGTTTTCAATTTTATCTGATTTTATAAGTTGTGAAATGAATGTATAAAAATCACTTGGGTTACTATTCCAAACCACTTTTTCGTTAATGCTTTTGCCAGAAAAAACAGAGCGAAAAGTTGCTATTTTAGTATCTTCTTTTATTAGCTTTAATTTCTTTAATTGATTGAAAAGGTCTGTTAAATTTTGTGATGCTATATCATAATCTAAGTACTTAAAACTATGATAATCTTGTTTGTTATTTGTTAGTTTAGTTGGTAAGCTTATTGGTTGGTCTAAACTTGAAATCTTGGTATCTTTTGATGATTGCAAAAACTCTTTTAGATAACTTCGGTATTTAAGGATGGTATATGACTTTGCATAATTGTGAGGATTGTGTATATCAAAGTTGTCTACATCTTCATATTTACCCCTTAGTATATAATCTATTTGTAAATTAACATCTTGCCAATGCTCTATTTTAAAAAATGTAGAAATTCTTACTTTCTCAAAATCATCCACTTTGCCAGTGATTAAAGAGGCTGTTAATTCTAAGTCTCTGTTTGCTAATTCAATTTTATAATCCAGTGGGGTAATTTCATCAAATGGAAGTTTGAAATATTCGACAAATAAAAAATTGTAATACTCTACAAACAAGTCAAACTGTCTTGCCCTTACTATTTCAAACTGATCAAAATCTAAATCATAATCGTTCATCAATTTCCATAGGTCAATCTTGTTTAGTTGCCACTCTCTTAATGTTACTGAACAATCGAGCCATTTTTCGTGATACGCTTCCTCTCTTTCTTCTTTTGAAACAATATAATTATCAATCAAAAATCTTAGATTGCTTATTAAATCATTTTCTTCATTTTCAAGTTTCGATGCTAAAAAAATAAATACTTCTAATTTTCTACAATAGTGTAATAAAATATTTTGTTTAAACTCAATTTTTTTCACCTCATCTAATTGAGAAAATATTTTTTTTAGATTTGTTTCCTTTGTCAAACTTGAATTCTCGAACCTCTCATTAGTAGCATTAATTATTTCTAAGTTTAACTCCATTGGAATGTTAATCCAATTTAATAGTGTAAATGAGTTATAATAAATTGATTTTTCTTCAGGTGCATATAGCCCCTTGATGTATTCAATACTTTTTAGTGATGAAAGAATATGTTTAACAATCTTAGCGAAAGAAGCTATTTGACTTCTATATTGTAGTTGTAGCAATAAAGAATTACAAAATGAAAATAATGTACTTTTTTTTGAAATAGTTAAAGCCTCAAGGTCTTTTATTTTCGCAAGAAATGCATTGTCATCTTCTAATGAAAGCCCATTAAAATTTGAATCAAGCTCCACCAAGTTTTGCTTCAAAATATCAAATGATTTTAAAATATCTGAATTCATTGCTGTTTTTTAATCGTTAAAAATATCCATTGCTTTATCTAATTCTTCATTAACAATTTTAGCATAAATCTGTGTTTCTCTAATTTGGGCGTGACCCATTAGTTTTGAAACTTTATCAATGCTCATTCCTTTTCTTAATGCTCTGGTAGCCCAAGTATGACGGCTAATGTGGAATGATAATGGTTTATCAAGTTCGGCTTTATTAGCTAATGTTTTAAGGTTTTTATTTACATAAGCTGTTGCACTCGAAATTTGATTGTATGAAATTTGAGGGTTGTCTAAATCAATATCATTAGGCAACATAGGGAAAATAAAATCAGTTGGCTTGTTGCTTTTCTTTTGATATTCACTAATGATTTCAATGGCTTTGTTTGGTAGCTTTATTGATAACTGTGATTTTGTTTTATGAATTGTAATGTTGACATGAACACCATCGAAATTTTGCCATCTTAGCTTTAGAACATCCGAAACACGAAGCCCACCTGTGTATGCTGCAAAAATGAACATCTTTTTATGTAAATCCATTCTTTCACCAGGAACTGTTACTACATTTTCTATTGCTTTTAATTCATCATCGCTAAGAAAGGAACGGCTTGTTTTTTCCAATTTCAATTTATACTTTGTAAATGGGTTGTGTTGATATTCGATTTTATCTAACCTCAAAGCATCGTTGAATATTTTGCGAAGAAATTTTAAGTGCTTGTGAATTGTATTGATTTTAAGGTTTTGCTTATTTTGAAGATACTTTTCATACTTAGCCAAAAAATCAGGCGTAATATCTTGAAACATTATTGCTGAACCTTTCACATAATCTTTTAAAGTTTTGATGGTAGAATTATGTGTAATGTAGGTGCTTATTTTTCCATCTTCTTTATAAGCATTTACAATTTCATCAGCAAAGCCAAAAAAATCTTCTGGTTTCTTACCATAAATTTTTTCTTTGAGCTGGCGTGTAGTAGCGGATTTTGAAACTGTTTCGTGTTCAAAAACTTGGTCTTGAAGTTCTGCAAACTTGTTAGTTAGAAAAGAATTAAGCCTTGCACTATTAGTGTGTTTACCCTTAATTTTGTTTTTGTCGAAATCCCAATTTTCTTCGGGTAACATAATACCTGATGAGATGTAATTAATTTTTCTATCTTTTATGATACGAAAATGAATTGGGGCTTGACCTTTTTTATTGAGCTTATCTTTTCTGAAAACGATTGATACACTTGACATACAGCGTTTTTTGTTGCACTAAAGATAAGCAAAATAAAGCAAATTGGGGTAAACAATGGGGTAAACATTATCCACATTTGAACACTTTTTATTACATTAAAAAGAACTTGTGAAATTAAAAAATACAGTATTTATAGGGCTTTCAGCGAATTTGGGTGCAAACAGCTACAAAATAGTTAGTCCCGTCCGGTCCGCAGAAAAGGCACTATAAAATATATTTTTATGGTGCCTTTTGTTTTTAAATATTTCCTTCCTAATTGATGAGATACTTGGTTACTTGTAACAACCAAAATAACAACCCTATCACCCCACTAATAATCTATTTACCTACAATCATAACTATCACTCACCAATTATGATTCGTTTTCAATATTTTCGCAGCCAAATAATTAATTAATGTTAGGTGTTTTAAATAAAGTTCACGATGAAACTAAGCAAGGAGAGGCTTTTGCTCCTTTTGCTGTTGACGCAAATGTTTACAAAAAATATTTTTATATAGAAAGCTATGGTTGTGCCATGAACTTTAGCGATAGTGAAATTGTGGCATCTATTTTAAACGATGAAGGTTTTGGGGCAACAAAAAATGTTGAAGAAGCAGACCTTATTTTAATCAACACTTGCAGCATAAGAGATAAAGCTGAACAAGTAATACGTAAAAGATTAACAGAATTTAGAATTTTAAAACGTGAGAAAAAAGGAATGCTAATTGGCGTTTTAGGCTGTATGGCAGAACGTTTAAAAGCAAAGCTTTTAGAAGAAGAGAAGTTGGTGGATTTAGTAGTTGGACCAGATGCTTACAGAAGCTTACCTAACTTAATTGAAGAAGCAGGAACAGGACAAAAAGGTGTGAATGTTTTGTTAAGCAGAGATGAGACCTATGGAGATATTTCTCCTGTTCGCTTAAATAGCAATGGTGTTACAGCTTTTGTTTCTATTACTCGTGGCTGCAATAATATGTGTAGTTTTTGTGTAGTGCCTTTTACGCGTGGAAGAGAAAGAAGTAGGGATGCAAAAAGTATTATTGCAGAAGCGAAAGACTTATTTGATAAGGGTTATAGAGAAGTTACCCTACTTGGCCAAAATGTAGATAGCTATAAATTTGAAGCAGAAAATGAGGTTGTAACATTTGCAAATTTGTTAGCATTAACTGCACAAATTTCTCCAGAACTCAGAGTTCGTTTTAGTACATCGCATCCAAAGGATATTACAGATGAAGTGTTGTTTACGATGAAGAAATATAAAAATATTTGTAAATGTATTCATCTTCCTGTGCAAAGTGGCAACACAAGAGTATTGGAATTAATGAACAGAACTTACTCTCGTGAATGGTATATCTCTAAAATTGATAGAATAAAAGAAATAATGCCAGAATGTAGCATTACCAGTGATTTTATTGCAGGTTTCTGCACAGAAACCGAAGAAGAACATCAAGATACTTTAAGCATTATGGAGTACAGCAGATTTGATTATGCCTATATGTATTACTACAGCGAAAGACCAGGAACCTTGGCAGAAAGAAAATATGAAGACGATATTTCTGAAGATGTGAAGAAAAGAAGATTGCAAGAAATTATTGATGTGCAAAGTAGATTGAGCAGAGAAAATAATCAACACGATTTAGGAAAAATATATCAAGTATTAATTGAAGCGGAGAGTAAAAAAGATACCAATGATTGGAAAGGAAGAAATACGCATAATAAGGTATTGGTTTTTGCAAAAGGAGATTATAACTATAAAAAGGGAGATTATGTTTTTGTGAAAGTAAACAGGGTAACCCAAGGAACTTTACTTGGAGAAATAGTTTCAATTCATAATTCATAACTCTACATTCATAACTTACAAAATGGCAGACTTACAATCAATAAAAAATAGATTTAATATAATAGGCAATTCGCCAGCACTTAATCACGCATTAGATACAGCTGTTCAAGTTTCTGCAACAGATTTGACTGTGTTAATTGTGGGAGAAAGTGGCGTTGGTAAAGAAGCATTTTCACAAATCATTCACTCACTTTCTACTCGCAAACACAACCCATTTATTGCAGTAAACTGTGGTGCAATTCCAGAAGGAACAATCGATAGCGAATTATTTGGTCACGAAAAAGGCTCTTTCACTGGTGCTGTTGATAGTAGAAAGGGTTATTTTGAAACTGTCAGTGGTGGTACCATTTTTTTAGATGAAATTGGAGAACTCCCTCTTGGTACTCAAGCACGTTTGCTAAGGGTTTTAGAAAGTGGGGAATTCATTCGTGTTGGTTCATCTAAAGTACAAAAAACAGATGTTAGAGTAGTTGCTGCTACCAATAGAGAATTATTGGAATTTGCACAAAAAGGAAGATTTAGAGAAGATCTTTATTATCGTTTAAGCACAGTGCCAATAAGGGTTCCAGCACTTAGAGATAGAAAAGAAGATATTCCTTTACTTTTTAGAAAATTTGTTGTTGATTTTAGCGAAAGATATAAAACCACATCAATACAATTAGATAATAATGCACGAGAAATTCTTATCAATTACCCGTTTCCAGGTAATATCAGAGAATTAAAAAATTTAGCAGAACAAGTATCTGTATTAAGTCAATCAAATATTTTGTCTGTTGAAGAATTAAGAAAATTTTTACCAGAAAAAAACAATGCTTCTCGCCTACCAGCTATAGCCAACCAACAAAGCAACAGTAGTGAATTTGCTAATGAACGAGAAATTTTGTATAAACTTTTTTTCGATATGAAAAAAGATGTTACAGAATTAAAAAAAATGTTCCTAGAAATTTTGCAAAATCCATCTCTAGCTGGAAGTGCTGCACATTTTACCAAAGAAAGCTTAATGAGCGATATGCCAGTTTTAAACACAAACGAATTGCAGTCAGTCAATCATCAACCACAAATTATTCAATCATATACTCCATCCAATAGCCAACCTTTAATCATAAACAACGATTCAATACATCAGCACCAAGAAGTTGAAGAATCATTGAATATTATGGATAAAGAAAAGGAATTGATTATAAAAGCATTAAAAAAGCATAGGGGTAGAAGAAAGGATGCAAGTGCCGATTTAGGCATTAGTGAACGCACACTTTACAGAAAATTGAAGGAATATGATATAGAAGATTTATAATTTTTTAGCTTTTATTGATTGAATTCCAATTTTTCCCCTTAATTTCTTTACTTTCGCAGCCTCAAAAAATTTCCCCCGAAATTGGAACCACTGACACCAAAGAAAAGAATACTATTTATCGCCACAGAACTGTCGCCATACTTGGAACTAACTGAGTTTGCTGAAACAGTAAACAAACTGGCTATAAAAAGCAACGACAATGGCTACGAAGTTCGTTGTATAATGCCTCGCTTTGGTGTTATCAATGAACGCAGACACAGACTGCACGAAGTTGTAAGACTATCAGGTATAAATGTTTCTGTTGATGATGATGACTATCCATTACAAATTAAAGTTGCTTCTTTGCCTAGTGCAAGATTGCAGGTTTATTTTTTAGAGAATGATGACTTTTACAAACGTAAATTCATTTTTCACGACGAAGAAGATAAATGGTTTGATGATAATGGTTTAAGAACTATCTTTTTTGCTAAAGCTGCATTAGAAACAGTAAAGAAATTTGGATGGGCCCCTGATGTTGTGCATTGCAGTGGTTGGATGAGTGGGCTTGTTCCTGCATTTATTAAAACAGCATACAAGCGTGAGCCTGTTTTTGGGCATAGTAAAGTTGTATTTACCATTGGTGAACACACTTTTGACGAGAATCTTGGAGATAGTTTTATAGAAAATGCAATTGTAGGAAATGCAATTACTGAAAAAGACTTAGAAGTATTCAAGCCAGGTGATAATAATGCACTTTACAGAGGTGGTGCAAAATTTGCTGATGCAATTACTTTTGGATCAGAAAATGTTAATCCAGAACTATTACAAGAATTTTCAAAAGTCAGAGGAAAGAAAATTTTACAATACAAAGACAATAGTGTTGCTGTAGATGATTATTTAGAACTCTACAACAAACTATCAGAACATTAATATCACATTTTATAATATAAACATCTAAAAAAAATGCCTTATTTATTTACATCAGAAAGCGTTTCTGAGGGACATCCAGATAAAGTAGCTGATCAGATTTCAGACGCATTAATTGACAATTTTTTAGCATTCGATCCACAAAGTAAAGTAGCTTGTGAAACACTTGTAACTACTGGTCAAGTTGTTCTGGCAGGTGAAGTTAAAAGTAAAGCTTATTTAGACGTGCAAGAAATTGCACGTGGTGTTATCCGTAAAATTGGATACACTAAAAGCGAGTATATGTTTGAGGCAAATAGCTGTGGAATTTTCTCTGCTATTCACGAACAAAGTTCAGATATTAACCAAGGTGTTGATAAAAAGAAAAAAGAAGAGCAAGGTGCTGGCGACCAAGGGATGATGTTTGGTTATGCAACCAACGAAACTGCTAACTATATGCCTTTGGCTCTAGATTTGGCTCACACTTTATTAATTGAATTAGCTGCTTTACGTAGAGAAAACAAAGCAATAAAATATTTACGCCCTGATGCTAAAAGCCAAGTTACGCTTGAGTATAGTGACGATAACAAGCCTGTAAGAATTGATGCAATTGTTATCTCTACTCAACACGATGATTTTGATGCTGAAGCTAAAATGTTGGCTAAAATTAAAAAAGATATTGTTGATATTTTGATTCCAAGAGTGATGAAAATGTATCCTCAATACAAACATTTATTCAACAATAAAATTAAATATCACATCAACCCAACTGGTAAATTTGTTATTGGTGGGCCTCATGGTGATACAGGTTTAACAGGGAGAAAAATTATAGTTGACACCTATGGTGGAAAAGGTGCTCATGGTGGTGGTGCATTTAGTGGGAAAGACCCAAGTAAAGTTGATAGAAGTGCTGCTTATGCAACACGTCATATAGCTAAAAACTTGGTAGCTGCTGGTGTTTGTACAGAAGCTTTAGTGCAGGTAAGTTATGCAATTGGTGTGGCTCAACCAACATCAATTAATGTAAATACTTATGGCACTGCAAAAGTTAAAATGACTGATGGGCAAATTGGCAAATTGGTACAAGATATTTTTGATATGCGTCCTTACTTTATTGAGCAACGTTTTAAATTACGTACACCAATATATAGCGAAACTGCTGCTTACGGACATATGGGAAGAAAAAATGAAGTAGTAGAAAAAACTTTTTTCTCTCCCGATGGAAAAGCTAAAAAAGTAAAAGTTGAATTATTTACTTGGGAGAAATTAGATTATGTAGCTAAAGTTAAAAAAGCATTTGGTATTAAATAGTTCAACTGTTTAAAATATAAAAAGCGTTCTTGATAATTCAGGAACGCTTTTTTGTTTAGGATAGGTAAGAGATTATTTTATTCAATTCTCTTAAACCCTTTTTCACGAGTTATAATAAAACTCTGTTAACTATTTTAATTTAGGAAGTATAAAGATTTTAAACAGCAGGTAAATAATTCCGAACAAGAATATAAAAATGGTAATCCTGTTAATGCCGTGCATATATTTCTCTAAACCTTGAGGAGGTTCATTTGGATCTCTTTTTTTTATATAGAGATATTCTGCAAGTTGTCGAAAAAAATTCACTGTTATAAGTTTTAAAAGTTCATTAACAATTACGAATTGTTAATTTGCATTAACTACTAGCTTTTTACAAAAGTCTGTTTCAAACATCTTTACAGAAAGTTCAATCATATTTTTAAAAGCAATGTCATTACTAATACCGTGACCAATGATAACTGGTTTTGCAACACCTAATACAGGTGTTCCCCCATAGTTTTGATAATGAAATCTGCTTAGATATTCATTCTCAGCGAATCCTAGTTTATGAGCTATTTCGTAGAAGCTTTCTGCCATCTTAAGCACAATATTTCCTGTAAATCCATCACAAACCATTACGTCGGCTTTATCATTAAAAAAATCTCTTCCTTCAATATTTCCAATAAAATTTATAGCTTTATTTTCTTTCAATAATGGATAAGCAGCTTGTGCAAGAATATTACCTTTACCTTCCTCCTCTCCTACATTTACAAGACCAACAGTTGGTTTATCAATACCTAAGATGTTGTGAGCGTAAATACTACCTAAAATAGCAAATTGACTGAGTTGTTCTGGTTTACAATCTGCATTTAAACCTACATCAAGTAATAAACCAGTTTGTCCGTTTAATTTAGGGATAATAGTGGCAATGGTGGGGCGTGAAATACCTTCGATAGGTTTAAGGCTAAACATAGAACCAACAAGCATTGCACCAGTATTTCCAGCACTTGCAAAAGTATCAATTTCGCCAGCAGCAAGCATTTTAAAACCAACAGCAATAGAACTGTTAGGTTTTTCTCTTAAAGCTTTTGTAGGATGTTCGTTGTATCCAACAACTTCTGTAGTATGAATGACTTTAACTTTATCAAGAATTTGGTATTCTTGCAAAAGTGGATTTAGTTCATCTTGATTACCTATACAAAAAACAATAGCAGCAACATTTGGGTGTTGCTGCAAATATTTTGCAAGACCTTTTACAGCCTCTTTGGGTGCATAATCGCCGCCCATCATATCAAAGCCTATATTCATTGTGTAGATTAAAGATTTATTCTTAACCTACTATGCTTTTAAAGGTGCTTTTTCAGCAACTAATTTACCCTTGTAAAAAAGTTGTCCTTCACTAACGTGAGCACGATGACGAACGTGAAGCTCACCAGTTGTTGTGTCTTTAGATAACGTTACTTCTTGAGCTTTGTAATGTGTTCTTCTTTTTGCACTTCTTTGTTGTGAGTGTCTTCTTTTTGGATTAGGCATAATGCTAATTTTATTATTTGAGTACTAGTTTTCTAAATCTTTAAATTTATCCAAGCCTTGCCACAAAGGATTTGCATCCTTATTAACTTCAGCTTCCATTTGTTTCAATTTTTCTATCACTTCTTCATTGCAAAGTGATTTTCCACTTTCATCTTCTGCACACTTATTTTGCAATGGCACACTAAGATTTACAAATTCATAAATCCAGTCGTTAACATGCAAATGGCTTTCTGTTCTACTAATGTAAAATATATCGGGATCCTCCTCTTGACTATTCATTTCTTCAGGATTTTCTACCAACTTAACCACCATATCAAACTCGTCCCAAAGATTTTTTGTTAATGAATTTCCACATCTATCACAATTAACATTAACTGAGCCAGCAACATCAAAATGCAATTGCATAAATCCATTGTTCTTATCAAGTGTTAATTTAACACTTGCATTGCAATCAGTAAAGTCCTGCAAACCATAAGTTTCAAAAAAGCTATCCCCAATGTCATAGTCATAAACGTGAACACCTGGCTTTAGACCTACGAATGCAATTTCAAATTCACGCTTATTTCCCATACCACATTTTTTGGGTCGGCAAAAGTAAGGGTATTACGTTTAATAGCAAAACTTAAAGTTGAATGATTGTACAACTATCTTTTAACAGTAGTAGTATTTTTATATTTCTAATCAATTAGCTTCTATTTTTGATTTCCAATTTTAGTTTATGCGTAGATTTTTACTTCTGGCAATATTAGTTCCTTCATTATTATTGGCACAAAGCAAAAGAAAGAAGTTGAAAATGGCTTTAGAGAAAGAAAAGCAAGAAAGAACTTTTCTAACATCTAATCTTAAAAAACATATTAAGATTTTAGCAAGTGATTCTTTAGAAGGAAGAAGAACAGGCACCAAAGGAGAGATGCTGGCAATGGAATATTTATCTACCCAATATAAAATAATTGGTTTAGAGCCTGCAAATGGAACCAAGTATGTGCAAGAATTTGAATTTGATGAAGGCAAAAGCTACAAAGAAGCTAGTACATATTTAAAAATAAATGATAATTTATTAGATGCTGGAGAAGACTATTTTCCATTAGCATTTAGCAAAGTTGGAGATGCAAAAAGCAATGCATCAGCAGCACTTAAAGAAAGTGGTGAAGTATGGATTTGCGATTTAAAAGATATTCTAGAAGAAAACAAAACAAATCCTCATTTTGATATTGAAGAGATTATTAAGAAGAAGGCTGATAAAGCTTTAAATGATGGTGCCACAGCATTAATCATTTTCAATAGTTCTACAATTATTGATAACGTTAGTTTTAACAAGAAAGATAAATCAGTAGCATTAACAATTCCTGTATTATATGTTAACTATTCAGCTTTTAAAAAATATTTTAAAGACATAGTAACAACTAATAAAATTGATTTCAACATTACTTTTAAGGAAGCTAAAAGAAAAGTACATAATGTAATTGGCTTTATCAATAACAATGCTACTAATACTGTTGTTTTAGGTGCCCATTATGATCATTTAGGTTATGGAGAAGATAAGAATGCATTGGATACCTTACACAGTATTCATAATGGAGCAGATGACAATGCCAGTGGTAGTGCAGCATTGTTAGAGCTGGCAAGACTATTAAGACATTCAAACTATAAAAACAATAACTACTTAATCATTCATTTTAGTGGTGAGGAACTAGGTTTAATAGGCAGTAAACACTGGCTTGAAGAACCAACCATTAACATTTCAAAAAACTATATGATTAATATGGATATGATTGGAAGATATGATACTGCACATAAACTCAATATTGGTGGTTTTGGAACATCGCCAGTTTGGGGAGAAGTATTGCCAAATCTTTCAACTCCTTTAATCACAAAATTTGATAGCACTGGCAGTGGACCAAGTGACCACGCAAGTTTTTATAGAAAAGATATTCCTGTACTATTTTTCTTCACTGGCAGCCACAGCGATTATCATAAAGTATCTGACGATTTTGAAAAAATAAATTATGATGGAGAGGCTGATATAGTAAAATACATTTATAATATTGTAGCTGCAGTTGATGAAAAAGGTAAACTCAATTTCATCAAAACTACTGAACCAACAATGGGCAAAAGTAGCAAGTTTACTGTTAGTTTGGGTGTTATTCCAGATTATGGTTTTAGTGGTACTGGAGTTAAAATTGATGGCGTTAGTGGTGGCAAACTTGCTGAAAGAATTGGCTTGCAAACAGGAGATGTTCTGGTGCAACTTGGTGAATATAAGTTTACAGATGTAATGAGTTATATGCAAACACTTGGCAAGTTTAAAAAGGGTGATAAAACTACTTTGCAGATTAAGAGAAAAGATGAAGTAAAAGAATTTGAAATTGTATTCTAAAGTAACTAATGAAACTTAAATTAGACCAAGACACACTTAACAACGATTTCTTCGATAATACTCGTTTATTAGGCATTATGGCTCCACTAAAAAATTATTTTTTTTGTTGGCAGGTAAATAATATGCTTGGTGTAAATTTCAGATTAAATAGTGATGCAGAATTACATCTTAGAAAAAGCAGGAGAGATTATTATTTTAATTTATATGAATGGACAGAACCAGAAAGCTATCTAACTCATTACATTTATCATAATCAGAATGATGGCAATTTTTTATTACCTGAGTTTAGGAATATGGACTTTTTATGGTTGATGAAAGGAGATATGGTTGAAGATGAAAAAATAAGCACCATAGCTACAGGCATTAGAAATATTTTCGGGGTTCAATTAGTAGCAGAATTAACAAGTGAACAAATCAAAAACAAAGGAAATATGATGTTCTAATGTGGTGCTATAATTTAAACAACGACTGAGCAACCCAACAATAAATTTTAAACTATAAACAAATACTATGTGGCAAAACATCAATAATAAGCTTTACCAAAAATTTACTTTTAACAATTTTTCAGAAGCATTTGCTTTTATGACAAGAGTTGCCATTGAGGCTGAAAAGGCAAATCATCATCCATTATGGACAAACGTTTGGAACACTGTTGAAATATGGCTTTCAACCCACGATGCAGGAGATATTATAACCAAAAAAGATGAAGATTTAGCAAAAGCAATTGATGCTTTGTTAACTTAAATAAATCAAAAAAGGCTGTCTTTTACAAGACAGCCTTTTTTGATTATATACAGCTGATAATATTATTCTACATACCATTCTTTAACAACATATTTCAACTGACGAGTAACATCCCAAGCTTCTAATTCTTTAGCAATATCACTTAAGAAACTAGCTCCTATACTTCCATCAATAATTCTATGATCGTAGCTTAAAGATAAATACATCATGTGACGTATTCCTATAAAATCACCTTTATCGGTTTCTACAACAACTGGACGTTTTTTAATTTCTCCAACTGCTAAAATAGCAACTTGTGGTTGATTGATAATTGGTGTACCCATTAAGCTACCAAAAGTTCCAACATTTGTAAAAGTAAATGTACCTTCAGTAACATCATCTGGGCTTAATCTTCCATTACGTGCATTATCTGCTAAAGTGTTTACACTTCGAGTTAAGCTAATAAAACTCATATCAGCAGCATTTTTAATAACTGGAACAATTAGGTTGCCACTAGGTAAAGCAGTTGCCATTCCAATATTAAAATCTTTTTTCATAATAATTCTATCACCAACTACAGAACTATTGATAATTGGGTAACGTTTCATTACTTTTAAAATACACTCTATAAACATCGGAGTGAAAGTAATTTTCATACCTTCTCTTTTTTCAAACTCTTCTTTAATGCTTGTTCTCCAAGTTACCATATTAGTTACATCTGCTTCAGTAAAGCTTGTAACGTGTGGGCTAGTTTGTTTGCTATTTACCATATGTTTGGCAATCAGCTTACGCATTCTGTCCATTTCAACAATCTCAGCATTTTTATATTGAGAAGGATCAAATTCAGGTACAGGTGCAACTACAGGTGCTGGTGTTGGTTTTACCTCAACAACTACTGGTGCAACTGGAGCTTCAATAACCACTTCTTCTGGTGTTTCAACGTGAAAATCTGAAACAGTTTCAGCAGCAGCAGATGAACTTGCTTGAATCTCTTCTACAGCTTCTTGAATATGAGAATGCTGATGTGCTTCTTCAACAACTGAATCTATAATTTCTTCTTCAACAGTAGGTTTATGCTCAACAAAGCTAGCAGCAACAGCACTTACAGCAGCCACTTCTGCAACCTCAGCAATTGGATAACTTGTAATATCTTGTTTTTGATGAACAATTTCTTCTACAACTGGTGCAGTGTAATATTGTTGTGGTGCAGGTTGATGAACAAATGCTGAAACCCTACCAGCACGTTTATCAGCAATATATTGCAATACATCTTTTTTAGAAACTCTGCCATCGGCACCTGTGCCAGATATTCTTTCTAATTCACTTAAACTTAAACCTTCGCTATTTGCAATGTTTAAAACTAAAGGAGAAAAGAAACGATTATTATTTGGAGCAAATACAGTTGCTTGTGCAGGCACAAAAGGAATAAATTCTTGTGTTGGTTGAGCTTGTATTGGTTCTGGTTGATAAGTATAATCACTTACAGAAATTGGTTCGTGAAAAGCAACTGGAGCAACTGGCGTGAAAGCCTCAACAACAGGTTGAGGAGTTTCTATTGCAACAGCAACTTCAGTTTCTATTCTTGCTAAAACAGCCCCAACAGGCACCACATCATTTACATTATATAACAACTCTGTAATTACCCCTTGAGCTGTAGATGGCACTTCACTATCTACTTTATCTGTAGCAATATCTAAAAGCGTTTCATCCATTTTAACAGAATCGCCTACTTGTTTGTGCCAACGCAAGATAGTTGCTTCCATTATGCTTTCGCCCATCTTGGGCATAATTAATTCAGCAATTGCCATATTATTTATTTAAGTGTTTAATAAATTTATTATTGAAAAAAATCAATACCAATTTGTTTGAAATAAACTTCAGCACAATCGTAATAATGGATAGGAAAGCGGTGTAGTTTTTGTTTTGCACAACAAATTGTGAAATCAAAAGTAATTGACAATGACTATATGTCTATTCAAGGTTTATCCACAATTAATTCACGTAGCATTAACAATGCATTAGCAGCGGTCAATTGAATGTTTTTTATTCTATCAAATCTGAATCTTAATACTTTAGCAATAATCTTATTTTCAGATGCAACTGCTATCCAAACTGTGCCAACAGGTTTATCAACAGTTCCACCACCAGGCCCCATAATACCACTTACTGCAATTGCATAATTTGTGTTCATTTTTTTCAAAATCCCTTTAACCATTGCGTTAACGGTTTGTTCACTAACTGCACCATAAGTTTCTAATATATTTCTATCAACATCTAATATATTTTCTTTAGCTGCATAAGAGTAGCTAACTACGCTTCCTTCGTAGTATGCCGATGAACCAGCAACAGAACTAATAAGGTGAGCAATATAACCACCAGTGCAACTTTCTGCTGTTGCAACAGTTTTATTGTTTTGTTTTAGAAGATTTCCAACAATAACCTCTAGTGGTTCATCTTCATCAGTTATTAAAAACTCTTGGGTAAGGTTTTTAAGGTTTTGGAACAGCTGATTAATTTCGTTTGATAGTGCTTCCTTATTATTTCCAAATGCGGTAAGTCTTAATCTTACCATTCCATAATTAGGTAAATAAGCCAGTTTAATGTACAATGGCAAAAGAGATTCAAAATTAATTAATTTTTCAGCTAAAAAAGATTCACCAACGCCAGCAGTTAAAAGTGTTCTATGTTCAATAAACTCCCCAACAAACTTTTTTGATAACATTGAGATGATATGGTTGTTCATTATCCATTTCATCTCGTGTGGCACGCCTGGCAAAGCAAAAAACAAAACATCATTTTTTTCAAACATCATTCCTGGTGCTGTACCAACCTCATTTTTTAACACGGTACAAACATCAGGTACTTCTGCTTGTTTTCTGTTTCTATCTATCATTGGTCTTTTTAATACCGTCTCAAACAAGTTGGTTATATATTCAAGTGTTTCGGTATGCATCATCATTTTACCATTAAAATATTTGCACAATAATGGCTTTGTAATATCATCAGCTGTTGGGCCCAAACCACCAGTGATGATAATAATTTTTGAATGTTTGCTTTCTTCATCCAAAGCTTGCCAAATATCTTCCCACTCATCTCCTACTGCTACACGATGTTTAACAGCAATACCAATTTTATTTAACTCTTGTGCAATAAATGCACTATTGGTATCTATAACCTGACCAATTAAAAGTTCATCACCAATGGTAATGATTGAAGCAAATGTTTTTGTTGATATCATATAAAAAAAAATAAAAGACTTCTTAAAAAGAAGTCTTAAATGTAAAGATAATTGCAACTTTCATATAACAATAAACCTCTTTCATAATACATTTCATTTAACGTTATAAAAGCAAATATTCACAACTATAATGCAGAACTATTATCACAAAACCCTGCTATTGTAAACCATTATAGGATTAAACAAAAACTGTAAACCTGTAGCAGTATTTATTTAATAACCTGTAAACTTGTTTTAGGACGAGACAAGTTGCCAAAAATAGCCGCTTAGGAACCACCCAAAACAGGGTTATATTAATGAACAATGTTTGGGCATTTAGAACCAAAGTTGCCAAAGCTGCTAAGTATATTTATGCTAATAATTTTGCAAAGTATAAAATTTACTTATTGCCTGCAAGTGCCGAGGGCAGCGGTATTTTTAGCATTCAAGGTACCGTTACCAATAAAGTAACTGGTAATAAATTAGAAAATGTAACCGTTAGCTATGGCACTGCTGCAAATGATGTTTTAACCGATAGTAATGGTGAATATGGTTTTGCTAAACTAGCAAATGGAAATTACACCTTAACATTTAGCTTGGCAACTTATAAAACCATCACTAAAATTGTTGATTTTGGGGGAGAAACTTTAGTGGTAGATATGGAGTTGGAGAAGGAATAGAGGAGAATAGCAAATGGTTAGTGGTTAGTATAATAACAAAAAACCTCGAAGTGTGAACACTTCGAGGTTTTTTTACTCCCTCTCCTTTTGGAGAGGGTTGGGGTGAGGCTTTATTCCACCACCAATTTCTTAGTTGTTTTTCCTTCACTAGTAATTATACTTATCAAGTAAAAGCCTTTACTTAAGTTAGCAATATTTACTGTATTAGATCCCATACTTAAATTCTGAGTTTTAACAGCTTTGCCATACAAATCTGTAACTACAATACTTCCAGCACCAATTAAAGTCTCAACATTAATATTTATACTTGATTTTGCAGGATTTGGATACATTATAAAACCGTCGACTGTCGACAGTTGACCGTCA
>JANYEB010000173.1 GCA_025363355.1 Chitinophagaceae bacterium
TGACGGTCAACTGTCGACAGTCGACGGTTTTATAATGTATCCAAATCCTGCAAAATCAAGTATAAATATTAATGTTGAGACTTTAATTGGTGCTGGAAGTATTGTAGTTACAGATTTGTATGGCAAAGCTGTTAAAACTCAAAACTTAAGTATGGGAACAAACATAGTTGATATTGCTAACTTAAGTAAAGGCTTTTACTTGGTAAGTATAATTACTAGTGAAGGAAAAATAACTAAGAAATTGGTGGTGGAATAAATTTCATTGCAGTTGATTTAAACCAGCTGCAATGAAATATAAAAACCTCGAAGTGTAAAAGCTTCGAGGTTTTTTATATATTGTAATAGCACTTATCTGCAATTATATTACTATTGTAGTTTAAGTAAAAGCTGATATGTTATTTTTAAAAAGTAATAGAATCTATATTTTCATAACAGTATTATGTATAATTTGTTTATTAGCTGTTATCTCATTGTGGCAAGATAAGAAAATACATGTAGGTAGCATAACCGATACCAGCGAAAAATTCAAACCAGTACTCACTATTTTTGAGAGCAATGAAGCAAAAGAAGGAATACGAAAATTGGATTCTATTTTTCGCCGCATTAAGCAACCAACCCTATTCGATTACGTAACATTTTATAATACCGAGAGCTATTATGCTAATTGGGAAGGAGACTACTACAAGCAGATAAAATATGCTGATTCTGCGATTCAGCTTGTTGAAAAGCAGCGTGGCGAAGGAGTTTTGGAGCTTAAAATTACAGATGCCTATATTAATAAAGCTACCGGATATTACTTTTTACATAATACAGAAGAGGCTTACTCTGCTCTTTATAAAGGTTATACCATTGCAGAGAGATACGGTGATCATATTAATAACTGCAATATTGCCAATGATATTGCTATAAAAATGTACCAACAACAGCTTTATGATAGTGCTGTTGTTTATTTTAAACACGCTTTACAGCATCATCTGCTTAGCCAGATAGAACTACCACACAAAAACAACAAAACACAGGAGTTGCTGGATGATATCGGCTTATGCTACACAAAACTAAAAAATATTGACAGTGCTTTAAAATATTATAAAGCTTGTGTTGAATTTTTAAACAAACCCAATACCCCTTTAGCCATAGTCGATTCAAACAGCAAAAGCCGATACTTAGGAGCACTGGGTGTTGTAAAAGGCAATATGGCAAAGGTTTATGTGTTAAAAGGGAATATAGATACAGCTATACAATTATATAAAGAAGCGATAGTGTTGAACAATAGAAAATATGGAGATATTGGCGATTTGCAAGCCTGTATTATCCAGTTAGCAGATATATACATTGCCCAAAAAAATGTAAAAGAAATTCCTGAATTATTAATACTATTAAAGCAATGGTTTCAAGTATATGCTCCGGTTAAAAATTTAATGGAATACGAAAAAATTGAATACAACTATTACCAGCAACAAAAAAAGCCTGCATTAGCTTTAGCAAGATTGAATCAGTATTTGATATTAAAGGACTCGCTGGATAAAGAGGAAAGTGATTTTAAAAATAAGAATATTAATAAAGAACTCAAGGAAAGAGAGCAGCAATTACAAATTAGTTTGTTAAAAAAAGATAACCAGTTGAGCAAAACGTATAACTGGGCATTTGCTATCTTTTCTGTTATTGCTGTTTTGATTTTAATAATGGTATATTACTACTATCAAAAAGAGAAAAGAAACTTGTACAAACAAGCACAATTGAACCAAGCCATTTTGCAACAAAAAAGGGAAATAGAAATTGTAATTGATGAATTAGAAATCTCGAACAGGCAAAAAGAAAAACTGATGAATGTAATGGCTCACGAATTAAGAAGCCCCATAAGTGGTATCACAGCCATTGCCAATACATTATTACAGGAAAATAATTATTCTACAGAACAAGAAGAATTGTTAGGGATGATTGAAAACACTTCGTCATCAACATTGGCACTGATTAATGAATTGTTAGAAAATAAAAACAATGAAACTATTGAATTAAACAAGCAACTAATTGACATCAATAAATTATTACAACATACTGTTGATTTGTTACAATTTAAAGCTAAAGAAAAGCAACAAAATATTGTTTTACATAATCTGTCTTCAACAAAATTCATACAACTTGATGCCGATAAAATTGAAAGGGTAATGACGAATTTAATAACCAATGCCATTAAGTTTAGTACAGCAAAAAGTAGCATCATAGTAAAGTGCATTCAACAAGATGATAGGATTGTGTTAAGTGTAAAAGATGAAGGCATAGGAATCCCTGAAGCCCAACAAGAACAGCTATTTGATGGTTCTAATATTATTAAACGAGTTGGAACAAATGGCGAAAAAAGTTTTGGCTTAGGGTTATCTATTTGCAAACAAATTATAGTGCAACACAATGGGAAAATTTGGGTTGAAAGCCAAGAAAATATTGGTAGCACATTTATTATAGAACTACCATTAAACAATATTTAAAGAGCGTTTTAGTTGCTGCATATAATTTTCACTAACAGAAAAAGTGTGATGTGAAGTAACAACCTCATCACCTTTTAATTGTTGTATATGGCTAATATTAATTGCTTCGGTTCTGTTAATTTGCAAAAAACTATGTTGAAATGATTTAGGAATAATAGTACTGATTGTTTTGGTGAGGCTACTATTAATTAAATAATGTTCATTTGTATGGCTGGTTATTACTTTTGTGTATCTTCCATCAACAGCTAAAGCAGCAATATTATCCCAATTTAATCTTTTGTAAGTATTCCCATTTTTAACAAAAAAACTATCAGTTATATTATTGTCAGCTATCGTAAAATCGGCAGTTTTATTTTGTGTATAATTGTCCAACGCTGTTTGTATGGCTGCATATAACGAGGCTTCGCTAACAGGTTTAATTAAAAATGCAGATGGTTTTACTGCTATTGCCTCTTCAATTGTTTCTTTATCGTTGCCACTTGTGATAAAAATGAAAGGCTTTTTGTACATCTGTTGAATCATTTTGCCAATGGATATACCAACGTTTGAACCATTCATTCTAATGTCAAGTAAAGCAATATCAAAACTTGTTTTATCTAAATTAACCATTGCATCTGCTGCATTATTATAACAAGCAGTTAACTCATAACCTAAATTACGCAGATAAATTTCTAATTGCTTTGCCCAAATAGCTTCATCTTCTATAATTAAAACAGAAACATCTTGTTGCATACATATATTGGTTTTGTCATTAGCAAATTAGCAACAAATTAAACTCATAAAAAAATTAGTGACAACAATTTCCGCTTTCATAACATTAAAAAGAGGTTTTGCTACATTTCACTTAAATATTTTTTGTAGAAGGCTTTGCTTTGAGTTCTAAAATTATCTGTTATGAAAAAAACAATTTCAACACACTTTATTAAAGCAATGTTTATTTCCTTAATAGTATTTGCTGGTATTAAACAAGCTAATGCTCAAAGTTATACTGTACTTACAAGTAATGTCGGTGCATATATTTCGGGGTTGGCAGTAGATAGTTCGGGCAATGTGTATGCAGCAATAGAATCGCAAAATGTTATCATTAAAGTAACTCCTACTGGAGTGCAGAGTACTTTTGCTACAACTGAAAATCATCCAGAAGCTATTGTAATTGATAATACTGGTAACTTGTTTGTTGCATTGTTTAATGGCAAAGTATTTAAAATAGACAAAAATGGAAACAAAACATTGTTTTTGTCGGGATTAAATGGATCACCATTCGGTATTACAGTGGATGGAACTGGTAATTTTTACATTGGATTAACAAATTATCCCAATGGCACAATTTATAAAGTTAATTCAAGCGGAGTTAATGGTTCCGTTTATGCAACAACTTCCAACTTTCAACCTACGGGTATGTCGTTTGATAACAATGGCAATTTATATGTTTCTAATTATAATTGGGATTTTAAAGTAATTTCTTCTTCCGGAAATATTAGCTCATTTGGAAATTTATCAAATGGATCTGCTGCAACTTATGACGGGCTTAATAATATATACGCAAGTTCACAAGGTGTAATAAAAAAGTCCAACTTGAATGGTATTAATAGCGTCTTTATCACACCACCCAACAATGATTGTTTTGCAATTGCTATTGATCGAATTAGAGGGATATTATATTTCTCTTCGTATGCAGGTATTTATAAAGCTACTATTCCTACTGCTCTTATCTGCCCAACAACTACAAGCACCAGTAATATCACAACTTGCAATAATTACACCTGGAATGGTACCACCTACACTAGTAGTGGTACGTACACAAAAACATTTGCTGGGGGCAATAGTAAAGGCTGTGATAGCACCGCCACTTTAAATCTAACAATAAACAGCACGAACAATACCACTGTTCAAACGGCAGTAAATAATTATACTTGGAATGGCATAACATATACAAGTAGTGGTACATATACTTATAGTTATAATAATTCTAATGGTTGTGCTAGTGTAGACACATTAAAATTAACCATATTCTCTCCGCCAGGCAATGCTTTACATTTTGATGGAGCAAATGATGTATTAAATGTTTCAAATAGCACCAATAAG
>JANYEB010000027.1 GCA_025363355.1 Chitinophagaceae bacterium
GTTCAAGATTATAATTCACAGCAAATTGGAACACTAATAAATGTTGTAAAAGACAATCTAAAGCAACCAATTTCTGTTTGGGATTGTTGTGCAGCAAGTGGTGGCAAATCTATTCTTGTAAAAGATATTTTAGGAGAAATGCAATTAACAGTTAGCGATGTTAGAGCAAGTATCATTGCTAATTTAAAAAAGAGATTTGAGGAAGCAGGAATAAAAAAATATCAATCATTTGTTGCAGATATTTCCAAGCCTGTAATCGTTCCAAAAAAATTTAATTTCATTATTTGCGACGCACCCTGCACAGGCAGTGGAACTTGGGCTAGAACGCCAGAGCAACTTTATTTTTTTAAAGAAGAAAGAGTTAAAGAATTTGTATCACTTCAAAAAAACATAGCAACAAATGCTTTAACTTACATACAAAAAGGAGGATATTTTTTGTATATAACTTGTAGTGTTTTTAAACAAGAAAACGAAGAAATTATTGACTATCTAATAGCTGAATTTAATTTAAACTTGATAGAAAAAAAATATTTTAATGGTTTTGAAATGAAGGCTGACACTATGTTTGGTGCGTTGTTAAAAAAGTAGATTAATTTATTTCACCTTCAAGTATCCTTGTAAATTTTTTACATATAATTCAAAAGCATCAATACCTTGCTTGGTAATTTTACAAGTTGTTAGTGGATAATTATCTTTAAATTTTTTAGCAACATCAATATAACCAGCATCTTTCAATTTATTTACTTGCACACTTAAATTACCAGCAGTTGAATTTGTTTTTTCTCTAATAAAAGTAAACTCTGCTTCTTTTACTCCTATCAACAAACTCATCACTGCAAGCCTTAATTGTGAATGTAATATGGGATCTAAATCTTTAAACATTTGCTGCTTTAGATTTTAGATATTTTTTACGAAGAATAATGCCTGGAATAAGCCAGCAAGATATAGCAGCAACTGCACCACATAGCATATCATATTTTGATGTTGTAAAGCACGAAACAATAAACATTGCATAGCAAACAATAGCACCAAATATCATTGGTTTAAATTTTTTAGTAACGCCAGTAACCAATGTGGGCAAGGCATATAGTATAAGATACAAAGAAAAAATACTTGGTACAAATGGGGTTATAATTACATCGGGTTGTAAATTATTAATAAAATGTTTTGTTAATTGCCAGCCTTCGTTTTTGATTATATTATTGCTAACGTTGGGAGTAATATTTTGATAAAATACCAAACAAAAAATACTAATACCATACACCATCCAAACAGTGTCAATAGTTTCATCTTCGTACTTTTTTACTTTAATTTCTTTGCCCTCTTTTATCGAAATAATTATTTGTGGAATGATGGCAAATAAAACGATCAACCAAATATCAAAACCAATATAAAAATCGTATTGCTTTTGAGTAAAAGATACCAGAGAAGCAATAGTAACAACACTACCCCATAGCAACGAACTAATACCTTTATCGTGATAAGATGCTTTCGCTTTTTGTATCATTGATTGAATGATCTCTAGGCTTTCCTGCTCTGTCATTAGTTTAGTTTCTTGCATTGGGTTTAATTTGTTAAATAAACCATATAGAAAACATAGCATACTAAATATGTTTTCTATATGGTTATCTGGTAAAAAAATTACTTACAACTCTCTAAAATTTGGTCAACAACTTCTTTGCCCCAAGTTGGATGTATTGGAGATGCAGGTTTAAAATCAGCTAATAATTTAGCAGCTTTTTCTGCCAAAGGTTTTGCAGTTTCACAACCACCACCAAATTGTTCTGGTGTATTTTTTAAAGAGTTTGCTTTTAAAATAACTGGTCTAGGATTAGTTGCATCTGCCTTTATTGAAGCATCTAAATTTTTAGTTGCTTCTGCACCATACTGCATCCAACGTGTCATAGGATCAACCATCATATGTGCATAGCAAATAGTAGCTCTTGTACACAAAATTTCACTATTATTTTTTTCTAAAGCTTCTGCTTTGTCTAAGATAGCAGTTGCTTCATCAGCAGCTTTGTCTTTATCTTTTGCTGCAAACGCAGACTGTGCTTTGATTAAAGCTGCATAATAATAAGGAAGCCATTGCGTTTTTTCAGCATCGCCAATGCGTTCAAATTTTGCAGCAACAGCAGCAGTTTCTTCAGGAGTTTTTGCTGCTTTCATTTGCTCTAAAGCACTAGCCATTGCAGCAGTAAATTTTTCGTTTTGACTAAACGCTGCAAACATTGTGTTTACTAACACAAAAGAAAGGATGATTACTTTTTTCATTTTTTTTGTTTTATTTCACGCCGAGCTACAAAAGAGCAAAGACGCAAAGGATTAAGAAATATTTCTTTAAAGATTATTGTTAATTGCATCTTGACTTCTATCAACACCCCAACTAATAAAACAACCTAAGAAAAAGAATTGTGGTGCTGGTGGTGTAATCGCTTGTTTGATGTTTCCATTGTTAGAATAATTATAGCCGTACACCTGTTCTTGATTCAAGACATTTGTCATACTAAGCACCCACACAATAAATGATTTTGCTTTTGGCTTACCCAAGTTTGGCAAATAATTTAAGCTAAAACCTAAGCTATTATAGGATTTGGTCTTTCCTTCATCTTTAATTTCATACTTGCTGCCTGTGTTTTGAAAATTATAATATGGACGACCAGTTGCATAACTATAAGTCATATTAAAACCTGTTTTCCATTTTAGCACAAACTTTTTTGCAACAAAACTAGCTGTATGATTGGCTGCAAAAGTTGGTTGCAATTGCATTGGATAATTATTGAAATCTCTTTTGGTATCAAGGTAAGAATAGCTAATCCAATAGTCTAAGTTCTTCACAGTTTTTTTATCTCTCCAAAATAGCTCAATGCCTTTTGCATAGCCACTTCCAGCATTATTGTAGCTGGGATAAGTTTTAATTAAATCTTGATACTTTTTATAAAATGCTTCTATTCTAAAAGTATAAAACTCACTGGCTTTAGAATAATTTGCTATGTAGTGCGTTGCTTTTACATAACCCAAATCTTTAGTTTGATATAAATAAAGATTCTCTGGTTTTTGATAAAAATCTCCATAAGCCAAACTCATTTGTGCATCTTTTCCTGTTTTATAAGCAAACGAAATTCTTGGTGCTACATTCCATTTATTCAGGATAGAAGATTGCTCAACTCTTGCCCCAATTTTTGCAGCTAATCCATTTGTAATATATAAATCTGTTTCGGCAAAAGCAGCAAATAAATTATCGCTCAATGTGCTGTAATAGCTGCTATACTTGATTTTGGTGTAGCTATGCCAAAATTCACTACCAAAACGAACAGCACTAATGCCTCTTAATTTTTTTTCAAAAACAGATTTTATTTGAGAAACGTTTGTTGTATTTTTTATGGTAAAACTTCCTGCGTCAATATATGATTTTCCAGTGCTTACATACTCGTTATTTTGATTTTGAATTTGTGCAAAAATATCATCAGTAATGGTGCTATAACTTGCACTCCAGTTCATTTTCCAACCATTGCCTAATACTTCTTTCCAACTCATACTATTAAACCAATTTGTTCCTTTTAAACCAAAAGCATTTTTTAAATCTGCACTGTCAATATTAGCTCTTCTAAGTCCCAATTCTTGTGCATTAAAACTGCTATAAAATTTCACCATTCCTTTTTTAGTTTTAAATCTAAAATTTCCTTCAAGGCTGTGAAATGCAGGCATAGTAAAGTAATCAGGTTTTTGTTTAATAATGCTAAAGTATAAACCAACATTGGTGTAACCATAGTTTATACCATAAGATGACTTTTTACTTTTAGCCAAATGTTGCGTACCAAGTCCAACAAAAACTGATGAAATAGAAGCGTCAATTTCAGATTTTTCTGGCAAGTCAATGCTCTCTAAAATAACAGCAGAAGATAATGCTTGTCCATATAAAGCAGAGTAACCACCAGTACTAAAAACTGTTCCTTTAAATAAAAATGGAGAGAAGCGACCACGAGTTGCTATGTCAGCAGCTCCAGAAAAAAATGGATTTGCAACATAGCTTCCATCAATAAATTGTTTTGTTTCGTAACCTGCACCACCACGCACAAACAGGCCTTCTTGCTCACCAACTTGCTGAGCCCCAGGCAAAGTTTTTAAAGCACCAGTTATATCGCCATTTGCACTTGCTGTTGTAACGATGTCTAATGAACTCATAACAGTTGCTGCACGTTTTTTATCACCAGCCTCAAATGAGCCAGCAGTAACAGTTACAGCTTTTAATTCTGATACTTCTTCTTTCAACACAAAGTTTAAAACGATGGCTTCTTTTGTTATTGTAATTTTTTGTTCAACAGTTTTATGGTCACTCATTTTTGCTTCAATTACAAACTCACCTTTTTCAAAAGTTGTGAAACTAAAATTACCCATTGAATCGCTCACAGTTCCATCGTAAGAATTTTTTAATGTGATACTTGCACCAATTATTTTTTTTGCTCTGTGGTTTCTAACAACACCACTAATTTTTACTTGAGCAGATACAGAAAGACTTGTAAGAATAACAACAAGAAAGAGTAGATATTTTTTCATTTGTTTTGGTTAAGAATGCAAACATAAAGTAGTTTATAATGTAAACTAAAATTTATTTTATGACAATCAGTAACTATGCAACAATTCTTCCATACTTTGTGTCTTAACATTTATGCAAAAAATCATCCTAATTTGTCTGCTAATAGTTGCTTTCTTTTTTATAAGCAGTTGCTGTATGGATGGGAAAAATTATACTCCTATTCTAACTTTCAATTTTTACAGCAAAACCGATAGTTCCAACCTTTTTTTTGGAACAAAAAAAGTATTTAATGTTGATGGCTTGAAGATTTATGCTCTAAAAAATAAGGACTCTGTGTTTGTCGACCATCACACATATTTTAGTTCACAATTGCATGACACCTTAATAAATGCAAGTCTTGAAAGTTGGATGCAAAAAATTTATTTTAAGTTAGACAATACAAACAAAGATTCAACCCTTGTTAATTATGATATAAATAATTCACCTTGTTCAAAAGGTAGTGAAATTAATAGTATTATTTTTTCTGGAAAAGTAGTTTATGAAGACACTACTATATCTATAACCTCTACAAATAAAATCTTTCTTCGATATTTGCCCAATGGAAAGAGTTAAAATAAACCTACCCGAAACATTTAATTTCAAAACAGAAATTGCTATTAGAATTACTGATGTAAATTATGGTGGACACGTTGGCAATGATAGTTTTTTAGCAATGATTCAAGAAGCTAGATTGCAGTTTTATAAAAATTATGGCTACTCTGAAATTAATGTTGAAGGAATGGGAACTATTATGGTTGATGTTGCCATTGAATATAAGTTAGAGCTGTTTTATGGCGATGAAATTGAAATATCTGTAACCGCTGGAAACATTGCCAGAAATGGCTTCGATTTATTTTATTTAATTGAGAAAACAAGCGAATCTGGCAAGCAAATAGCTGCTAAAGCTAAAACTGGAATTCTTTGTTTTGATTATATCGCTAGAAAAGTTGTTCCTATGCCACAAAATGCTATAGATAAATTTAGCAATCAATCATAATTCTCAACCTTTATTTTTGCCCAAAGCAATCAAATGAAAGTTACAGCTGAACATATACAAGCATTCAAAAATATTATTGGAGAATCTTATGTTTTTATCGATGATGAAACCTTAGATTTTTTTAGTAGAGATGAAACTGAGAAACTACAATTCATACCAGAAGTTGTTGTAAAACCTAAGACTGCTGAAGAAATTTCAGCCATTCTAAAAATTTGTAATAAAGACTTGCTACCTGTTACACCACGTGGTGCTGGCACAGGTTTAAGTGGTGGAGCATTGCCACATTTAGGTGGTGTTTTAATTAGTTCAGAAAGAATGAATGCCATCATCCATCTTGATGAAAGAAATTTACAAGTAACGACAGAGCCTGGCGTTATTACAGAAGTGTTGCAAAATGCAGTTAAAGAAGTTAATTTGTTTTATCCACCAGACCCTAGCAGCAAAGGCTCTTGTTTTATTGGTGGTAATATTGCTGAAAATAGTGGTGGACCAAAAGCTGTGAAATATGGTGTGGTAAAGGATTATGTATTGAATTTAGAAGTTGTTTTACCTACAGGAGAAATTATTTGGACTGGTGCAAATGTTTTGAAAAATGTTACTGGTTATAACCTAACACAACTAATGGTTGGCAGTGAAGGAACACTTGGTATTGTAACAAAAATTGTTCTTCGTTTAATTCCATTGCCAAAATTTGATTTGTTAATGCTTGTGCCATTTGCTTCATTAGAAAAAGCAAGTGAAGCTGTGAGTGCTATATTCAGAGCAGGTTTTACGCCAAGTGCTTTAGAATTAGTGGAGATTGATGCTTTGAAAATTGTAAGCAAAATGGTGGATAGTCATGCAGTACCTGTAAACGATGATATTGCTGCACATTTAATTGTTGAAGTAGATGGAAATAATGTTGATGTGCTAATGAATGAGATGGAACAAATTGCAGAATTGATGGTGGAATATGAAGGTGGCGAAGTTTTTTTTGCAGATGACTCAACACAAAAAGAAGAATTATGGAAGCTAAGAAGAAGATGTGCAGAGGCTGTAAAATCTGTTGGCTACACTATTGAAGAAGATACTGTTGTTCCAAGAGCTGAATTACCAAAGCTTATTAAAGGTGTTAAGGAATTAGGCAAGCAGTATGGCTTTCACGCTGTTTGTTATGGTCACGCTGGTGATGGAAATTTACATATTCGTATCAATCATCCAACAATAAAAAATAGTCATAACAATGTTGAAATGACAAATATTTTGCGTGAATTGTTTAAGATAGTAAAAGGCTTAGGTGGCGTTGTTACAGGAGAACATGGCGTTGGATTGATTCAAAAACCTTACATGGATATTGTGTGTGATAGTCCCAATATTCAAATTATGAGAGCCATTAAAAAGGCATTTGATCCTAACAATATTTTAAATGCAGGAAAAATATTTGATTAATAACTAGTGCTGATAAGCCTTTTAAAAAACATACATTTGTGGCACAACACAAAACCAATTGCTTAAAGAAATCATTATATCAATACAAGCTTATTTTAAAGCACATCAGTTTATAAAAGAACATAAACTGTGGAAATGGATTTTAATTCCTGGAATTATTTACACCATTTTGTTTATAGTGAGTATGTATTATTTTTCAAAAACTGCTAATGGTTTTACAGAATGGTTAACGCTTAAAGTAGGTTTAAAAAATTGGTTAGATAAAATGCAAAGCAGTTTCGTAGGATTCTTTTTTACGCTTGGTGGCATTATACTTTGGGTGATTCAAATGCTACTTTATTTCTCTCTTTTTAAATACCTATTTTTAATTATTGGTTCACCAATTTTTGCTTATTTAAGTGAGAAAACAGAAGCAATAATTGCTGGCAAAGATTTCCCCTTCAGCTTTACTCAATTACTTACAGATATTGTTAGAGGGATTCGTATTGCACTTAGAAATTCGGTTTGGCAAACTGTTTATATGTTTTCAATTTTAATAGTTGCCTTTATTCCAATTATTGGTTTAGCAACGCCATTAATTACAATACTAATTGAGTGCTATTATTATGGGTTTAGTATGTTAGACTACAGTATGGAACGCAACAAAAAAACAGCAGCAGAAAGTATCTTTTTTATTAGTCATCACAGAGGTCTAGCAATAGGAAATGGAATTGTTTTTTACTTGATGCATCTACTGCCAATTATTGGCTGGTTATTAGCACCTGCATATTCTGTAATAGCTGCTACAATTAGCTTACACGCTGCAAAGAAAGACTCTCAAGTTGTTACTCAACCGTAATATATGGTACGATTTTTTGATACATTGCTTGGTTGATAAATACAATTTTTCTCACATCTTCAATCTTACTATAATTACCGTGTTGCTTTCTATAAATTGCTATAGCTTTTGCAATATCATTTGATATATAAGGATGTTTTCCTAAGTCAAAATCACTTGCTGTATTGATATTTATTTTTTGAATATTAGTAGATGTTAGAGTTAAATATGGCAACATAGCTTGATACACAGAATCTGTTAATCCATAGGTTTCTTTAACTTGATTAATGCTAATAAAGCCACCAAGTTTCTCTCTAAATTTTACAATTTTATATGCAGTATTTCCAACTGCTGGCAATCTTTTAAAATCATCAACTGTTGCAGTATTAATATCAATTACCGATGGGGCTGCTTTTGCATAATTTTTACTAGCGTAAACGTTACTAAATTTATTATCAGTTTGCCTTGCAGCAATAGTAATATATGGAATCAAAACATCTGCATCTTCCTTCTTTAAACCCCATATTTTTCTGATATCTTCAGCAGATTTAAACTTGCCACCTTTACCTAAATAATTTAAAATTGTTTTAATAGTTTTCTCTGGCAATCCAAGTTTATTCCAACCGTTCTCATCTAAAGTATTTGGATCGAAGTTAAAAGGAGTTAACGCAGAGTTTTTATTCTTGTAATTATTATTTGAATAATTTTTATACGCTGGTTTATTATCATCAAAATCGCTATTTGCATTAGTATCTTTAACAAAAAGATTTGTAGATGCAACTTTAACTAGCTCAGGATTTACAGGTTCTTTTTTCCTTTTATTTGAGGATATATAAGGCAGTGCTAAAAATATTGTTGTTATCAAAATAATAACAAATGCAGCGAGTGCTTCTTTCTTTGAGAAAGTAAAATAGTCTTTAATTATCTTATTCATTATCAAAAATTATGATAACGAATTTATGAATCTATTTAATTCAATAACAATAAATTAGATATTTTTTTCAAATTTCTAAAGTTAAACCATCGTAAGCAAGTTGAATGTGCCTTGGCAATTCACTATTAACATCAATATGTTTTCCTAATTGATGGCTGATATGTGTAAAATAAACTTCAGGTATATCAAGTTCTCGAGCCAATTCTACAGCCTCTGATAAAGTAAAATGAGAGATATGCTTTTCTATTCTCAAAGCGTTTAATACAAGAATTTTGCTTCCAACAATTTTCTCTTTTTCTTCATCATCAATCCTATTGGCATCTGTAATATAAGTAAAATCTCCAACCCTAAAACCAAGCACAGGCATTTTTAAATGCCACACTTTGATGGGCTGCAATTCGATATTGCCAACAAGAAATTTATCGTTATCAATATGATTTAAAATAAGGTTGGGAACACCAGGATATTTATGTTCTGCAAATGCATAATGCATTTCTTTTTTTATGGCATTAGCAGTTAATTCATTTGCATATAACTGCATTGGATCGCCACTAAAAAAATTATACGCTCTAACATCATCTAATCCTGCTATATGATCTTTATGTGGATGTGTAAATACAACAGCATCTAATTTAGTTGTATTTGTCCTAAGCATTTGATACCTGAAATCAGGAGTTGTATCAATTACAAATGTTGTTGAATCTGTTTCAATTAAAACACTACTACGAAGTCTTTTATCTTTTTTATCTGAAGATTTACAAACATCGCAATCACAAGCAATCATTGGAACGCCACTGCTAGTGCCAGTTCCAAGAAATGTAATTTTTAAAGATGGATGTTGCAATGAATATGTTATTACTAAGCTATTACTATAGATTTTGATACAACGCTATCATACAATTTTTGACCCTCTAAAGTCAATTTATCGTAGTTAATATTTAATTGAGGAATTAAATCTAGCAAAGTATTTATTCTGCCTTCTATGTCTAAAAATTTATTTAATACTACAACTCTTTTATCTTCAAGCAAACACCAGCCACTTTGAAAAGTGCCACGTTCATATCTCATTTTATAATCAGCCTGAGAAAGAACATCTTCTAATTTATCTAATGTTGATTGATTAAATTTCATTTTTTACAGATTCTTTACAAAGTAAAAGTAAGATTGATTTTGCTTGTGCTTATTTTATTTTTTCCACAAACTAATTGTTAAAAAAGATTTCAGTTGCTCCATAGCCAAACCTTTCATCATATTGATTAACAAAATATTTCACTTCTTTTTTCAGTTTAAGCAAATAGTGTATTTCTTCTTTTAGTTTTCCTTTGCCAATGCCATGAATTACAATAAAATTTTTAGCTTTATTAGCAACAGCAAGATCATACCATTTTTCAAATTCTTTCAGCTGAATATTCAAAATTTCTAAGCTAGATTTTCCTTGCCAATCATCTATCAATTTATCAATATGCAAATCAACAACACTTCTTGCAGCATCCAAATGGTCTTTTATTTTTGATAGGTCATAGATTTTAAATCCTTTATTAGCTAGTTTGCCTAAATCGAAATATTCTTCAAAAATTCTATCAGGAAATTCATCAAATAATTTATATGAAATCGTTGGTTCATTATTCAATTTCATTTGTTCTATCTTTTGAAAAACTTGCTTGGGTTTAAGCTTTAAAATTGTTTCAAAATGATCGTTCTTTTTTTTGTCTGGAATTGATAAATTAAAATCAAAATTAAAACTAGGACTATCATTTATATTTTCAAAAGCAATATCGTGAATATAAAAATCGTGAAATGCCAACACTTCATTTTGTAGTTGAAAGTGGCTCTCCCCTTGCAATTGGTTATCGTAAGTAAACTTGTATGCTTGATCTGTTTTATTAATTAAATGAACTTTCAATGACGCTACATATTCATCATCAAAATCATCAAAAGCAAATTTTGGAATAAACACTAACCAAACTCCATCGGGTGTTTTTATTTGATTTGGTTGAGGTTTTTCTTTGGGAATATTATCAACAAAAACCTTAGCAACTTTTTTCTTTTCTTCAACGATTTTTGTTTTGCTAAAACGATAGAAATATGGAAAATCGATTTGATCCATATAAGCAGGAAACTTCACTCCTCTCACTTCTATCATTATCATTTTTTCATCAATGATATCTATCACTTTTCCTTCTTCATTACTGTGCAATACAATAATATCATCGCCTATTTGGTATTTCATTTATTATTAATCCGTTGATTGATTTAATTTGTGTAGGGATTTTGCTCTGCTTTTGGTGCAGCAGGTTTAGGCATTAAAACACCTGGTTTTGCTGGCTTTTTCTTATCTGTTTTAGGACTTGTTTTTGCTTTAACAGGTGTTAACATTTTTGAAACATTTGCTAAAGGTATTTTAACTGTAACAGGCTTTGTCACTTTTCTCTTAGGTTCTTTCTTCTTGGTGTAAGCATCCTCAAAAAAGCAATCCATTCCTCTTCTATTTCCACAACTTCCTTTTTCTTTAATGGTGATGATGTCTCTATCAAAAGTAAAATCAATAATACAAGGATCACCTCCAAAACTATAAATGGCGTGGGTACTATCAGTCATTTTTATTTCACCTTTTAGTTCTCCCACACAAGTTCCATCATTCTTATCAATATGTAAAAAGAAAAGATATTCTTGTGGTGTTCTCCCATCTCTTAACGAAATAAAATTCCTATCATCTTCAACATAATTACCACTATACATATTCGCTCTTGGCAATGTATCTAAAGGATTAATAATTGCATTAAGATTATCGTTTCGTTCGTTGCTTTCATTTACAACTGCAACAAAAGTTTTACCACTATATGCCCAACCAATTTTAGTGAATTTGAATTTGGACTCTTTATCGCTAATTATTCTTTCTCTTAACACATAAAAAGTTGGTTCTCTATTTAAAGAAAATGAGTGTCTGTAGCCATCATCGTTTGCCGATAAAATATCTTTTGATGCTAAAAACACATTTTTTTTATCTTGAACAATAACCGTTACTGTTTTCTTTTTATTATGAACAGATAGCAGTAACAAGTAAACTTCATTTATTTTATCTATTCTGCCCACAGGATGGAATATAGCTTTTTTATCATCTGCTAACAATCTGCTTAAAAGCGTATCTGGTATAAATCTTTCTAATTGTTTATGATTGATTGAAACTGTATCTGCAAGAGATAAAATATTGCTATCACTTGCTGCAAAATTATTTTCAAGTACTTTAAAAGCAGCAACAAATTGATTAGGTTTTATTGGTGCATCACTATTTAAATCAGTTACTTTATGCTTGCAACTAAACAGTGTTAAAATAGCAATCGAAATAAAAAATATCCTCATCCAATATAGTTTGTGTAAATGTAAAAGAAATTTCAAAATTAATTGTTATATAAAAAATCTGCGAGACCTAGGCCTCGCAGAAAGTAAATCATAAACATAGAAATCTAGAAATTTTATTAAGTTTAGTCAACTTTTGTAACTTTAATAATATTAGTTGGTAAATGTTGATGAACTGGTGTGCTACCTGTGTTTACAACTACATCGCCAGTATTTAAAAATCCTCTTTGCTTTAGAATATTAATTTGATCAACCACAATATTATCAAGACTTTCTTCTTCAGCATAAAAGAATGCTCTTACACCCCAGCTTAAACTTAATTGATTTACTAAACTTCTTTCTTTAGTAAAAATAAATACTGGAGATTGTGGACGATAACTGCTTAACATAAATGCTGTGTAGCCACTTTGTGTCATACCAATTAAAGCATTTGCATTAAGGTCTTTTGAAATTTTACAAGCATTGTAACAAACTGCATCACTTAAAAATGATGGAGAGTGGGCTAATGGTTTTAAATCATCTTCACGATTATAACGATACTCGGTTTGCTCAACTTGTCTGATAATTTTACGCATTGTTTCAACAACTAATGCAGGATGATTGCCAGCAGCAGTTTCTCCACTAAGCATCACAGCATCTGCACCTTCAAGCACAGCATTTGCAACGTCAGTAATTTCGCTTCTGTTTGGTTTTGTTCTGTCAATCATGCTCTCCATCATTTGCGTAGCAACGATTACTGGCTTTGCACGATGAATACATTTTCTAATTAATTCTCTTTGAATTAAAGGCACTTGCTCAATTGGTAATTCAACACCCAAATCTCCACGAGCAATCATAATAGCATCACTTTCTACAATGATGTCTCTGATATTTACAAGAGCTTCTGGCTTTTCAATTTTAGCAATAATTTTTGTTTTGCTTTTCTTTTCGTCAAGCTTGTTTCTAAGTATAACAATATCTTTTACACTTCTAACAAAACTTAAAGCAACCCAATCAAGTTTTTGTTCAATGATAAATTCCAAATCAACTAAATCTTTATCTGTAATGGCAGGTAAAGAGATTTTTGTATCTGGCAAATTGATGCCTTTTTTTGAAGATAAAACACCCCCTAAAGTGACTTCTACTTTAACATCTTTTTCTTTGGTGATATTAACAACCTTAACTTCAATTTTACCATCATCAATCATAATGGTGTTACCAATTTTTACATCTCCTGCAAGGTTTGGATAGCTAACATAAATCTTCTCTTTTGTGCCAACACATTTTTCGTTTGTAAAAGTCAAAATGTCGCCAACAAACAAATCAAGATGATTATTTTCAATTTCTCCAACTCTCAATTTAGGACCTTGCAAATCTCCAAGAATAGCAATATTGTAAGGTTCAGTTGAATTGATGTGACGAATATGATCTATAATTTTTTGCTTGTCTTCGTGAGAACCATGCGAAAAGTTTAAACGAAAAACATTAACACCTGCTCTAACAAGGTCTAATAATTTTTCGTACGTGTCACAAGCTGGTCCTACAGTTGCAACAATTTTAGTACGATGCGATGTGTGATCGATTCCTGCTGTTTTATCCATATCTTGATGGAGGTATTTATTTAAGTTTTGACTCATAATTTTAAATTTCTGATTTGAGGTTTCTTATTTCTGATTTTAAGCACGAAAGTTTCTACGATATACTATTTTCTATCCTTGAATTTTTGCCCTTTTATATCTGTGTTGTTTAAGTATCGAATGAAATTACCGATGTTTTTAGCCAAATTTTCATAATCGTTTTTAATTTGAAATATACTTTCCTCTGTCCAATAACTCACATCGAACCCTCGAATTAATTGTGATCGAACTTCCCCTATTGAACCTTTAGCAATACTTAAAAAATTTACAAATTCTAATCGACTATCTCTTTCAAACCCCTCTGCAATATTATCCATTACAGAACCACTTGCGGCTTTTATCTGGTCTTTAAATCTAAAATCTTGCTTTGCCATTTATTGATGATTGAATTAATTGAAATATTAATAAATTCAACCTGCGTGCCTCTTTCCAAATTTCTAATTCTTCAAAATTTGTAATTGTAGCCATCTTATTTAATTTCTAATTTGATATTTCTTATTTCTAAATTACAAAAGTGATTGATCATTGTCGGAAGTTTTATACTTTCTCAAATCAGAAATTGAAAATCAGAAATGCTATGAGGCTAATATCTTCACAATTTTCATCCACTCTTGTCCAATCTTTTGCTTTTCTTTTACAGCTTTATCAAGTGGTGTGTAATGAATTTTATTATTCACAACACCAATCATTACATTATGCCTTCCAATTAATAAACTTTCAACAGCATAGTAACCCATATGGCTTGCTATTAATCTGTCTTCACAACTTGGAGAGCCTCCACGTTGAATATGCCCCAGAATACAAACTCTTACATCTGCCGATGGAATTCGTTCTTTAACAATTGCTGCTAATTTATTTGCATCGCCATATTCTCCTCCTTCAGCCACAACAACAAGATTTACTAACTTCTTTCTTTTTTCCTTTTCAGTTAAAGAGCAAATTAGTTCTTCAATATCGGTTTTATTTTCTGGTATCAAAATATTTTCAGCACCAGTTGCAATGCCACTATGCAATGCAATGTATCCAGCATCTCTACCCATCACTTCAACAATAAAAAGTCTATCGTGTGCATCCATTGTATCACGAATTTTATCAATGGCTTCAACTGCTGTATTTACTGCTGTATCAAATCCAATAGTAACATCAGTTCCTGCAATATCTTTATCAATCGTTCCCGGAAGTCCAATGCAGGGAATGTCGTATTCGTTGCTAAAAGTCTGTGCACCTTTAAAACTACCATCGCCACCAATAATTACCAAACCATCGATGCCGTGTTGTTTTAAATTATTGTAAGCAGCTTTTCTTCCTTCGGGCGAAGTAAAGGCTTTGCTTCTAGCTGTTTTTAAAATAGTACCACCACGCTGAATAATGTTGGCAACAGAACGAGAATCCATTTTAAAAATATCATTCTCAATTAAACCAGAATAGCCACGCATAATTCCATAAACTTCTAGTCCATTATATATGCCTGTTCTAACTACTGCTCTAATGGCTGCATTCATTCCAGGAGAGTCTCCACCAGAGGTCATAACACCAATCTTGGTTACTTTTTTTTCCATTCAGTTTTAATTAATTAGAGATTGTGTATTATCTACACAACGAAACAAAAATAAGGGAATGTTTCTAAGTGGCTGCAAGTTAGTATTATTGTTCAATGAAATTATTGATAACGGGAATAAATGGTTTTTTAGGCAGACATTTAACCAATTACTTAGCTGGCAAGGGTTTTAGCGTTACTGCAACTGGTAGAAATAATGTAAAAGGTGAATTATTAAATTATGTTAAATTTTTTTCGGCAGATTTATTAAACACACATCAATCGTTTGAAATGGTGAATGAATTGCAGCCCAATGTAATTATTCATACTGCTGCAATGAGCAAACCTGATGAATGTGAACAGCACAAAGAGTTATGCTTACAAACAAATTTTGAAGCTACAAAAACACTTGTCAATGCTGCCCAACAAGTGAATGCAAAATTTATTTTTATATCAACCGATTTTGTTTTGGGCGAAGGAGAAAACCATACAGAAACATCGACCCTAAATCCTTTAAACTTTTACGCCCAGTCTAAACTAATGGCAGAAACATATATTCAGCAGCATTTAGATAATTATTGCATTATTCGCCCAGTATTAATTTATGGAAAACACATTGAAGGCATTAGAAATACTTTTATTGATTGGGTGCAGCAAAGCCTGCAAGCTGGCAAACAAATTAAAGTGGTGAACGACCAGTTTAGAACCCCAACTTATGTTGATGATATTTGTTTTGGAATTGAAAGAATTATTAGCCTAGATAAAACTGGCATTTATCATTTAGCAGCAGAGCAAATACTAACGCCATACACAATGGCAGTAAAAATTGCCAACCACCTGCAACTAGATAGCAATTTAATTATCCCTGTTGATGAAAACAGTTTTCCCGAGCCTGTAAAACGTGCCAAAAGAAGCATAGCTAATATTGATAAAGCCAAAGCCGAGCTAGATTATCTGCCAATGAGTTTTGATGAAGGATTGAGGAAGATGTTGTAAAAAATTTCACCACAAAACAACTAAAATATTCCCCGTTTTATTAGCAATATTCCCCGTTTCTGCCAAAGTTTTACCCGAGTTATTGATAATTTTACCCTTTTTTGCGACGATTTTACCCTACTTATTGATGATTTTACCCTTTTTTGCGACAGTTTTACCCTACTTATTGATGATTTTTACCCAAATTATCGATTGTTTTACCCTAATTTTTGATTTTTACGGAATTGTATAATCGTTTTTGCGGAGTAACCAACCCACAAAATTTGTATTATTGCAATTAATGCCAAAGCAGCAATACCATAATACAAACCTTTTAAAAACCACAGTGTTGTTGCTGTGTTTTTTGTTTGTCTATCATTCTAATGCAAAATGTACTAAGACCGCAGATACTTGCATAGAGAATATCGCATTCGGAGATACTTTTTTTAATTGCATAAAAACCATTGAAAATTTCGAATCTGGTGTTGGATATGGCGGCTATTACAGAAAGTCGTTATATTTCATTGGGCAATATGTTAAAGTATCAACAGAAAAAATGTTGAACTATCCAAATACTTACACAACGTTTAACGACTTTAAAAACGATAAAGAAAACTGGTTAAAGTGGTACGAAGAGAATAAATGCAATAACATTCAAATATGTTATCCCAAACTTCGGAAAAGAAAATTTTAATTATTTTGCTATGTCTCGGTTGTAACTAAATTTATAAAACAATAAAACAATTTACATTAAACTTTTGCTTCAACTTTGCCTCTTATTGGCAACCTGAAGAATAATATGTTAATTAGATTGTTTAAGTTAAAATGGATTGCTTGTTGTTTACTTGTCTCGCTCCTTTTTAAAAATAATATCATAGCACAAAGCTATCACGGCATCAGCAGTTCGCCCTATGCTGGTGTAAGCAATATTTATGTTAATCCTGCATCTTCCGTTAATAGCTTTTATAAGTGGGATGCTTGTTTAATGGGCTTGCAGTTTACTACTTCTCAAAATACATTTCTTATTAAAAATACTTCTTTAACAAATCCTGGCACCACAACAGATAGCACAGTAGGTGTTACCAATGGTTATGCAATCCGTCACTATCAGGGTGTGTTGGATGGATTGGGTTTAAGCTTTAGATATAAATTTGATGATGACCACGCTGTTGCAATTTCTGTTCGTGGTAGAACATACAACCATTTTAGGTCGAATAATTTTTTGTATGAGGATGGTCAAAAATCTTTAAGCTCTTTTCTAAAAGCTAATTTATCTAATCCTGTACTTGACTTTTACTTTATTCACGCAGGTTGGGTTGAAACCAATATCAACTATTCTCAGGTAATTTATAAAGCAACCGATTCTAAATTAAGTTTAGGTGCTAATCTTAGTATCAATAAAGCTTTATCTGGAGCTTATGGTGCAGCAAGAGATGTGCAGTATAAACAGCTTAACAACCCAACAACAGGCAAAACATATTATCAACCAACCAAAGGAGAATTTATGTATCAATATTCGGGCAATTTAAGTTTGTTTGATACTGTAAAAGTCAGTTCTCAAAGCATCAAAGATTTTTACAAAAGTTCTCATACTTCACTTGGTTTTAGCATCGGGTTAGAGTATTTATTGAATGATGAAGGCAGTGAGGAAGAACTTAGCAATTCAAATTATAAATGGAAATTAGGTGCTTCTATAATGGATATTGGAAGCCTGAAATTTGATTATGCAAATGGTTCATCCATCAACTCAAAACCTAACATAAGTTATACTGATACCATACTTGATTCTAAATTCAAACATATTCCAACACTTGGCAGATTCAGGGATAGCTTTAGTACAATGTTCGACAAAACAGATACTTTAAATGGAACATTTAAAATTAACCTTCCAACAAGACTGGTATTAAATATTGATAGAAATTTTGGTGGAGGATTATATGTGAATTTTGAAGCAAGTTTGAATTTCAATGCAACTCGATCACTAAAAAGAATCAATACCAGAGAAATTAATTTATTTACACTTACACCACGATGGGAATCTCAATTATTTGGTGTTTATATGCCCATTCAATACAATTCAGAAGGAGATGTATGGTTTGGAGCTGCTGTAAAAATTGGTCCGTTAATTATGGGTATTCACGATTTTAGTGTTTTGGGATGGAGTAAAAAGCAAGATCAAAATATAAACAGTGGTGGTTATGTAATGCTGAATGTTTATCCTTATAAAAGTAAAAAAAGAATTGATGGAGAGTTGAAATGTCCTCCAAAGTTGTAGCAAAACAAAACCCCGTTTAAAATGAATTAAACGGGGTTTGTATATTTTATTCCCCTCCTTTTGGATGGGTTAGGGGAGGCTAATTAATCTTCAACTTTCATTTTTCCTTTTGCTTTCGCCATTACTTCTTCAGCAATATTGTTAGGAGCATTGTTATAATGAGAGAACTCCATTGTAGAAGTTGCACGACCAGAAGATAATGAACGCAATTGAGTTACATAACCAAACATTTCACTCAAAGGCACTTTAGCTTTAATAACTTGTAAGTTAGCACGGCTATCCATTCCTTCTAACATTCCACGACGACGGTTTAAGTCACCTGTAACATCACCCATATATTGGTCTGGTGTTAACACCTCAACTTTCATAATTGGCTCAAGTAAAGTTGGTTTTGCTTTACGTCCAGCTTCTCTAAATGCAGATTTAGCACAAAGCTCAAAACTCATTGCATCACTATCTACATCATGATAGCTACCATCAAATATTCTTACTTTCATATTATTAACCGGATAACCAGCTAATACTCCAGTAGTCATTGAAGTTTCAAATCCTTTTTGAATTGATTGATGGAATTCCTTAGGAATAGAACCTCCAAAAATATCATTCACAAATTGGAAATGTTTGCCTTCGTTTGCTGCCATCCATTCTGGATCAGCAGGTCCAAAATCAAATTGAATATCTGCGAATTTACCACGACCACCAGATTGTTTTTTCAATACTTCTCTGTGTGTAACAGTTTGTCCAAATGCTTCTTTATAAGCAACCTGAGGAGCACCTTGGTTTACTTCTACTTTAAACTCACGACGCATACGATCGATGATGATTTCTAAGTGAAGCTCACCCATTCCACGCAAAATTGTTTGTCCAGTATCTTCATCAGTGTTTACACGTAATGTAGGATCTTCTTCAACCAATTTAGCAATTGCCATACCCATTTTATCAACGTCTGCTTGAGTTTTAGGCTCAACTGCGATAGCGATAACTGGTTCTGGAATAAACATATTCTCTAAAGCGATAGGATGTTTTTCATCGCACAAAGTATCACCGGTTTTAATCTCTTTAAATCCAACTGCTGCTGCAATATCTCCTGCTTCAATAAAATCGACAGGATTTTGTTTGTTAGCAAACATTTTCATAATACGACTGATACGCTCTTTTTTACCACTTCTTACATTCAATACATAAGTACCAGCATCTAAACGACCAGAATAACATCTGAAGAAAGCCAAACGACCAACGAAAGGATCAGTCATAATTTTAAAAGCCAAAGCTGCAAATGGTTCTGTAGCACTTGGTTTACGATAAACTGTTTCTCCAGTATCAGGATTGATACCTTCTGTATCATCAATATCAATTGGAGAAGGCAAATAACGACAAACAGCATCAAGTGCAGTTTGCACACCTTTGTTTTTGAAAGAAGAGCCACACATCATTGGAACGATGCTTAAATCGATGCAAGCCTTACGTATTGCTTCGTGCATTTCATCTTCTGTGATGCTATTAGGATCATCGAAGAATTTTTCCATTAAATTATCATCATATTCTGCAACGCTTTCAACCAATTTAGCTCTCCATTCGTTTGCTTCTTCAACCATATCAGCAGGAACAGGAATTTCATCAAATGTCATCCCCTCTGTTTCCATATGCCAAATGATTCCTTTCATTTTAATTAAATCTACCACACCAGTAAAATCATCTTCAGCACCAATTGGTAATTGCAAAGGCACAGCATTAGCACCCAACATATCTTTTACTTGTTGCACAACCATTAAAAAGTCTGCACCACTTCTATCCATTTTATTTACGAATCCAATTCTTGGAACTTTGTAACGATTTGCTTGACGCCACACAGTTTCAGATTGTGGCTCAACGCCATCAACTGCACTAAACAATGCAATTAAACCATCCAATACACGCATTGAACGTTCTACTTCTACAGTAAAATCTACGTGACCTGGAGTATCAATAATATTAAAATAATAACTTTTTGTATTTGCATCAGCAACACCTTTCACTGTTGGAAACTTCCATTGGCAGCTAACAGCAGCAGATGTAATAGTAATACCTCTTTCTTTTTCTTGCTCCATCCAATCGGTTGTAGCAGCACCATCGTGTACTTCACCAATTTTGTGAATCATACCTGTGTAGCGTAAAATACGCTCGGTAGTTGTGGTTTTTCCTGCATCAATGTGAGCAGCAATACCAAAGTTTCTCTGAAATTTTAAGTCAGCCATTGCTTTTTGTTTAATTTGAAAATTTGAAAATTTGAAAATTTGAAAAATGTGAATGAGAAATTATCTTTACCACCACATCATCTAATTATCACATTAGCTTTTTTAAGTTTGCAAAAGTAAGGGGATAAACGATATAGTAATGAATAGTTTTGAACAAAAAGCTACAACTTATTCAACCATTAATCGGTTAGATTTTAAAATCAAGCATAGCAATTTTAAAATTTTGTTCAATTTTTATCTGTGAAAATCAAACCTGTAGATAATAAAGTATGCTAAGCTTTTTAAATAACTTCCTATTAATGAGGGAAAATTTAACTTTTTATTTAGGTTACTTTTACACAAGTCTTCCATTAATCTAACGTAAAGTCTTAATTTTAACTTATGTTATTAATGAGGAAGAAATACTATTATTTGCTTTTCATCTCTTTGGTGATGTTGAGTAATAATATTTTTTCTCAAAAAAATAGTTTAGATACTTTAAAACTTGCTGCTTGGATTAGCCCTGAAGGTGATACACTTCCATTAAGTTATTTGCCTTGGGTTCAAGTTCAAAGTCATATAGTTTTAACAAAAGAACAAAGAAGAAAAAAAGAAGAATGGACCAGACTTAGAAATGCAGTTTATGTAACTTATCCTTATGCTAAAGCTGCTTCTAAAATAATGAATGAAATTAATGCTAAACTAGTTGGTGTTACTGATAGAAAGCAAAGAAAAGCCATTATTAAAACAAGAGAAAAAGAATTGAGAAAAGAGTTTGCAGATAGGCTTACAAATCTTTCTATTTATCAGGGTAAAGTATTGATGAAGTTGATTTACAGAGAAACTGGCAATAACTGTTATGAGATTATTGAAGAATATAAAGGAGGATTTACTGCTGCTTTATATCAAACAATTGCAGTAGTTGTTGGTACTAATTTAAAACAGAATTATGATGCTTCTAATAAAGATAAAGACCTTGAAGTTATTGTAAAAGATGTTGAAAGAATGTATGGATACAGAAGCTAATACATTTATGATTTATTGATTTTAGATATGTGATTTTGCTATTAAATATTTGTGTTTAATACCTTCATAAATTCCTCTCTCAAAATCATTCTTGCTCCTAAACTTTCTAAATGTTCAGTGTAGATCTGACAATCAATTAAAACAACTCCTTCATTAACCAATTCCTCTGCATATTTAATAAAAGCAAATTTGCTGGCATTGCTTTTATGGCTGAACATACTTTCTCCAAAAAATATGTTGCCAAGTTTTATTCCATAAAGCCCACCAACAAGCTTACCATCTTGCCAAGCTTCTGCACTATGTGCCAATCCAAGATTATGTAGTTTGGAATAAGCATCAATTACACTATTATTAATCCAAGTTCCATCTTGTTCTTTTCTATTGATGTTTTTGCAGTTAGAAATCACATCTTTAAAAGATGAATTGATTTTAAAGTCAAAAGTATTTTTGGCAATTACTTGCTTCATACTCTTGCTAACTAATAATTCTTGTGGAAATAAAACAAAGCGTGGGTTAGGATGCCACCACAAAGGAATATCATCATTGTACCAAGGGAAAATTCCACTACGGTAAGCTAATAAAAGTCTTTCTGAGCTTAAATCCCCACCAATTGCAAGCAAGCCATCTTCTAGAGCTTCATCTGGGTTTGGGAACCAAAGTTTATCATCAAGAACAACCATTTCGTTTATCGTTTATGGTTTGTTGTTTAAGTAAACATCCTCCAAAAGTCTAATCCAAGAGCATAAGCCATAAACCCTAATAATAAAACCATTCCAGCAGTTTGAGCATACTCCATAAATTTATCAGAAGGTTTGCGACCAGTAATCATTTCAACTAATGTAAATAATGCGTGACCACCATCCAAAGCAGGAATTGGAAGCACATTCATAAATGCTAGTATAATAGAAAATATTGCAGTCAATGTCCAGAAACCTTGCCAATCCCAAACACTACCAAAAGTGTTGGCAATGCTGAAAACACTACCCAATGAATCTTTTGTTTTAACCTCATTTTTCTTGAAAAGAAGTTTTAGGTTTTGTATGTATTTATCAAGCGTTTGCCAGCATTTGTTCCAACCTGCAGGAATAGCTTGAGTGAAAGTATAAGTAGTATGTATTTCTCCTAAAACTTTCCCCATTGATTGAAAGCCTAAGTTACTGCTACCTTTTTCATCAATAAAAACTTCTGCACTAACTGTATCTTTTCCATTGTGCAAAAATTTAAGCACAACATTCTTTCCTTTAGGCTCAGTTAATTTTTGAATATCTGTTGAATATCTAACAGCTGTATCGTTAAAAGATATTAATGTATCGCCTTTTGAAATTGTTCCTTTTACAATTTTAGCTTTAGGCAAAATTGAATCGACAATTAGTGGGTATCTTACATAACTAAATCCAGCAAGTTTATTCTTATTTAGCTGACCAATAAAACCAGCAGGAATTACCAGATTTATATTTTGTCCATTTCTATTGACAGTAATTTCTTTTGCTTGTTGCATAATAATTTCTGCTCCAACAGATCCAACTCTTTCAACTGGTTTGCCTGCAACAGCAATGATTTTATCGCCATCTTTCAACCCAATTTTTATTCCTAAGCTGTCAGCATAAACGCCATAATGCAAGTTTTTTGTTGGCACATAAGTATCGCCCCAAGTCCACATTATTCCAATAAAAATAACAATAGCAAGAATAACGTTTACAATAACGCCACCAAGCATAATAATTAAACGCTGCCAAGCTTTTTTTGCTCTGAATTCGTAAGGTTGAGGTGGCAATTTCAATTGCTCTTTATCCATACTTTCATCAATCATTCCACTAATTTTTACATAACCACCAAATGGAACCCAACCAAGCCCATACTCAGTTTCACCTTTTTTTGTTTTCCATAAACTAAACCAAGGATTAAAGAAAAGATAAAATTTTTCTACACGACATTTAAACCATCTTGCAGGTAAAAAATGCCCCATTTCGTGAAGTACTACTAATATAGAAAACGATAAAATAAATTGTCCTGCTTTCACTAAAATTCCACTCCAGTCTATTGCTAATAATGTCATAATTAAAAATCAAAAAGTTGATAGCCTATAAACTATCATCATTGTTAAATAAATCGTAAATGTTTATAATTCTAATAGTGTTGCAGCAAAAATTCTTGCTTCGGCATCACTTTCAAATAACTCTTCCAAAGTTGGGTTGGCAATAAAATCAATCTTATTCATTGCTCTTTCAACAACTGTTGTAATATCTAAAAAACCAATCCTATTTTTTAAGAAAGCAAATACAGCAATTTCATTTGCAGCATTTAAAACACAAGGCACATTGCCTCCTTTATTTAAAGCATCAATTGACAACGCTAAGTTTCTGAAAGTTCTTAAATCAGGTTCTTCAAAAGTTAAAGTGCCTGGCTTTCTAAAATCATACCTAGGAAAATTATTGTCAATACGTTGCGGAAAAGCTAAAGCATATTGAATAGGCAATTTCATATCGGGCAAACCCATTTGAGCTTTTATACTTCCATCTTGAAACTGCACCATACTATGTATAATGCTTTGTGGATGTATTACAACTTGAATTTGTTCTGGCTTTAAATTAAAAAGCCATTTAGCTTCAATCATCTCAAGCCCTTTATTCATCAAAGTTGCAGAGTCAATAGTAATTTTTGCACCCATATTCCAATTAGGGTGTTGCAGAGCGTGGTCTCTTTTTACATTGACAAGAAAATTTGGTTTTTTCCCAAAGAAAGGTCCACCACTTGCTGTTAAAATAATTTTCTCAATTCTATTTCTTCCCTCTCCTACTAAACATTGAAAAATTGCAGAGTGTTCACTATCTACAGGAAGAATAGGAACTCGTTTTTCTAATGCTTTTTGCATAATTATTTCACCAGCAACAACCAATGTTTCTTTGTTTGCAAGGGCAATAGGCTTTCCTTTTTCAATTGCCGCAAGTGTAGGTTTTAAACCTGCATAGCCAACAATAGCTGCAAGCATCATATCGTAAGTATCAAAAGATGCTACTTCTTGTAAAGCTTTTTCACCAGCAAAAACTTTTGTTTCTGTGCCAGATAATGCTTCTTTAACTTTTTGATATTTTGATTCATCGCCAATTACAACACAATTTGGATTAAATTGTAACGCTTGACTTATTAATAATTCGTGATTGGTTTGTGCTGTTAAAATTTCTGCACAAAATTTATCTGGATGAGCAGCAATAACATCTAATGCCTGCGTGCCAATAGAACCTGTAGATCCAAAAATGGCAATACGTTTTGTTGAAGATGAATTGTTTGATGCTGTCATACGCTGCAATATTAGTAAAACTTAGCTTAGGCTTTTACAGTAAATTTATTTAATTCGTTAGCAATGTTTCTGTCATTGCTTAATCTTGGAACTTTATTTTGCCCACCAAGTTTACCAATTGATTTCATATAATCTATAAAGCCATTTTTATTAACAATATTAATATGTAAGGTTTGAAGAATATTTCCAGTGATTAAATCATCGTAATAAACATTTTTACCGCGAAGGTTGTCATTCACTTTTTTTGTGAATGATGTTAAATCGTCTGGTACATTTTCAAACTCAACAAACCAATCGTGGTAGCTTTTCCCCTTATCTTGAGAAATATTAGGAGCAACAGTAAATTCTACAATGCCAATATTTTCTTCATTGGCTGCTTTAAGCAAAGCATATTCAACTTCTTCTCCAATTACGTGTTCCCCAAAAGCAGAAATAAAGTGTTTAGTTCTTCCGCTAACAATAATTCTGTATGGATTTAGGCTTACAAATTTTACAGTATCACCAATATTATAACCCCATAAACCTGCATTACTATTGATAATTAAAGCATAATTTTCATTTAGCTTCACATCTTTCAATGATAATCGAGTTGGCTTTTCATCAAAAATTTCATTGGCAGGAACAAATTCAAAAAAGATTCCACTATTAGTATTCAACAACATTCCTTGTTCTTTTTGTGAATCTTGAAAGGCAAAAAAGCCTTCACTTGCAGGAAACAATTCAATGTAATCAATCTTCTTTCCAATGCTCTCAAACAATTTGGTTTTGTAAGGTTCAAAATTCACACCTCCTTGAACCATTACACTAAAATTTGGAAATATCTCACTAATTTTTTTACCGGTCTTTTCAGTTAATCTATCAAAATACATTTGCATCCAAGGCGGAATTCCACTAATCAATGTCATATTTTTATTGATAGTTTCTTCTACAATTTTATCAAGCTTTGTTTCCCAATCTTCGATGCAATTTGTTTCAAATGATGGCAGTTGATTAGAGCGTAAATATTTAGGAATATGATGATTTACGATTCCACTCAACCTTCCTGTAGGAATTCCTGCAACTCTTTCAAGTTCTGGCGAACCGCTTAGAAAAATCATTTTTCCATTGGCAAAATCATAATTACCCGTTTCTGCCATATAACATAACAAGGCATTTCGTGCTGTATTAATGTGGTTAGAAATAGAATCTTGGGTAATAGGAATATATTTTACACCACTTGTTGTGCCACTTGTTTTAGCAAAGTAAATAGGCTTTCCTGGCCAAAGAATATTGGTACGACCATCTTTAATTAATTCAACAAATGGTTTAATTTCTTCATAATCTCTTATGGGAACATTATTTATATAATCCTCATAAGTTGAGATTTTGGTAAAATGGTGAACCTTGCCAAACTCTGTATTCTGAGCTTTTTTAATAAGATTTTGAAAAATGGTTTGCTGATCTGCTACAGCATTTGCCATATTTTTTTTTATCTTACTATATATATATTGTGCAAAAGGTTTTGCTAAAAGTGATTTTAAGTCCATACGTTAGAGGTGCAACAAATTGCACGCAAAAGTATGTTTATGATAGGTTAAAGTTGCGTTAAAGTTGTTGCATTAAATTTGACAATATTGAGGAACGTAAAACCTGTAAAAATTATTTTGGTAAAATTTTAAAGAATATGGCGATAGAACCTTACTTTTGCCGTCCAAAAAATTTTGATGTTATGTTAGCTGTAGTAAAAATTGCTGGACAGCAGTTTAAAGTTAAAGCAGGAGATAGTTTATTCGTTCCTCATATTGAAGGAAATACTGGTGATAAAGTTGATTTCACTGATGTATTGATGACAGATAATGGAGGCGTTGTATCTATTTCAAATGTTAATGCAACTGTTAAAGCAGAAATCACAAAAGCACTAGTTCAAGGCGATAAAGTGATTGCATTTAAAATGAAAAGAAGAAAAGGCTTTAGAAAAAAGCACGGACATCGCACTCATTATACTCAAATAAAAATTGAGAGTATTGCGTAATAAGATTGAGAATTTGAAAATCATTATTTTGTTAAAATAATCGTTTACAAATCTTCAAATTTTAAAATGTTAATAATATTTTAGATTTTATAAATTAATAAAGATGGCACACAAAAAAGGTGAAGGTTCGGTAAAAAACGGACGTGACAGTAATAGTAAAAGATTAGGAGTTAAAATATTTGGTGGACAGCCTGCAATAGCTGGAAACATTATCATTCGTCAACGTGGTACTGTTTATCATCCAGGAAAAAATGTAGGTGTAGGAAGAGATTTTACGCTTTTTGCATTAACAGATGGAGTCGTGAATTTTAAGAAAGGAACCAACGACAAAAACACTGTATCAGTAGTTTCTGCAGAAGCTTAGAAACTTTTTTTTTGTAGTTTAAAAAAAGTTTATATTTTAGTGGCATATTTACTAACCATTAAATTTAAAAACATGGCAAAAGCTGCAAAAAAAGCTGCTCCTAAAAAAGCTGCTCCTGCAAAAAAAGCTGCCCCTGCAAAAAAAGCTGCTCCTGCAAAGAAAGCTGCTCCTGCAAAGAAAGCTGCTCCTGCAAAAAAAGCTGCTCCTGCGAAGAAAGCTGCTCCTGCAAAAAAAGCTGCTCCAAAAAAGAAATAATTCTTTTAG